>ONWZ01000157.1 GCA_900321645.1 uncultured Eubacteriales bacterium
ATCTTAATTGTATAAAAAGTGTCATTCTGAAATGTCTTCTTAACTAATGCAATAATAATAAACAAAATCCATATTATAAAGGCATACTTAAATTTCTTTTTATTCATACTACCACCATAATAAATATACCATAGATAAGTATTAATTTAAAGTGTTTTGACATCTTCTTTACTAATATTAAATAATTCTCTAACACGATAAATATGATGAATTGTCACAAAAAAGATATTGATAAGACTAGCAATAATAAGCCCCCATATGCCAATGAATGTTGAAAGAATAACTAATAAAATATTCTTAATAATCATTCCCCATAAAGTACCCATCATTGCTTCTTTAGCCATATTGGCTCCTTGCATATAAGCAGTAAGAGGGCCTTGAATATAATGCATTAAAAAGAATGGAGCAATTACTCTAACATAATTAGTACCTAGATTAGTATTATAAATAAATTTTAATAAAATATCTGGTATTAACATAAAAATAATGGTAAAAGAGATTCCTACTCCTAAAGATATTATAATGGCTTGCCATAATTTCCTTTTCGTGTATTCTTTTTTTCCTCTAGCTAATGAATTAGATACTACCGGTAATAAGGAGGTAGATATAGCCATACTAAAGAAAGAAGGAATTAACAAAAGGGGAAAAACATAACCCATAATTATTCCATATTCCTGAGTAATATAACTGTTATCATATCCACATCTAAGCAAAATAAAAGTAAGAATAATTGGCTCTAAAAAATATGATATTGAACCAATAAATCTACTTCCTGTTGCATTTAAAGATATATTTAAGATGTCTTTAAAAATAGTATTGTCAAATTTAAAATCACTAAGTTTAATTTTTTTATTTGGTAAAAAAATAATTAAAATAATAATTGATGATAACTCACTCAAAATATTGATAAGTACAACTCCTAAAACAGCTATTTTAGTGCCATATACTATCAATTTAGATACAACAGAAACGATTAGTAATAATCTTATTATCTGTTCAACAATATTCGATATTACAAATGGCATCATTCTTTCTTTACCATAAAAATAGCCCTTTAATATACTTGATAAACAAATAAATGGCAGTGTAAAAGCAATTCCCATTATTCCTAAAAAAGTATCAGGATTTTTTAAAAGATTGTTGGCAATAAAAGGTGAGAGAAGAATCAAGATAATCATCAATATAAAATTATAAATAAGACTAATTGGAATCAATGATAAGATGACATTTTTACCTCTTTTTCCTTCGGCAATAACTTTACTAATTGATGTTGGTAAACTCATTGTACACAAAGTAATAAACAAGTTAAACGTGGGCATAATTAACATATATAATCCAATACCATCATCACCGATACTTCGCGTTAAAAAGATTTTTATAATCATTGCCATTAACTTGGTAATAGCTCCACCGACAACTAAGATTAAAGTTGATTTAATAAACTCATTTTTCATAATAAAGTATATGATAAACAATTGAAAATAAGTATAATGTATGCTATTATATTAAGCCAAGAAAAAGGTGATAATATGTCAAAAGAAGATTTTGATATTTTAGACATCAATCAGGTTGATGGTAAACAAAAATTAGATATCTTTAAAAATAATATAATAACTGCTAAACAGACTGATTTAGTAACGCTATTAGGTGGTGATGGATCATACAATGTATATAATGGCGATTCTCCTAGTAATATTATTCTTGATGACGGAACAATCCATCATTATTGTCGTGAAGAAGAATTAATAGGAATCAGACCAATCGTTCCCTTCAAAGAAATTGCTAATGATATTTTTAATAGGTATATCAATGAAGATGGTATCCTTGAGGTGGAATATGGGTTTTATCCACAAAATTTAACACCTGATAAATGGCATTATTATGATATGCACCGTGCTTCAAGAATCGACTTAAATGTTTATAATCCAAATGAGGCTAATAAACTACATGAATATGAAGATTTAGACGAAGATGGAAGATATGCTGTATTTTACACGCATAATGGTAACAACTATATTAAACTCTCAGATGGTAGCACTGTGGAAACAGAAAAGGCATATTCTATTCAAGTTGAGCCAATTAAATGGCTCATTGATGAAAAGAGTGGCCTAGCCATCTCCAAATATATTCTTAGCTATGAAAAAATCTATAATACCAAAAGATTCTTGTGGGAATTTGGCCGTGAAATAACTCAAGTAAAACCAACTCATCGAGTCATTGATAGTAATTTTATGACTACGCCAACAACCAATCAAAGAACACTTGAGGTAGCAAAAATTTTAGCTGCAATAGGTAAATATCGTGAATACTATCACGGTAAAGTAAATATCGAAGAAAAAATAAATAGTTTAATCGAAGAGCATAATGCCAGAATTAAAAATAAAACAATTGGCTTGACGCTTGAAAATAATGACAAAAATGCTTCATATTTAAATTTAATCGCAGAATTAAATGAAATCTTAATGAGCTTAAAACTAAATTATGAAAACAATAAAGTATATCATGATATTCTTGAATATATTAAGAATTGCTTAGCCATCATTGATGGTAAAAATTATGAAACAAATACCGAACTAGAAAAGGATCTTGAGACAATTGTCAAGAAAATTATTCCAGTGCTAAATAATCCTAATGAATTAAATCGTATCAGTAAGATCTTTCTAGATATTAAAAAATATATTACCGAAGTATTAGAAAACATTGATAATTTAAATGGTAAAGCTAATGGCAAATATAAAACAATTGCTGATTTTGAATTAACAGTAAGAAAAGAATTACAAACATATTTAATAAGTATCTACCGAGAACTAAATGAAAGAGCTCTTGCTAAAGAAATATTCGATAATTGTAGGTGCATTATGGAAAATACTTATGAGGACTCAAAATCAAGTATTGTTAAAGTGTATTTAGATGAAGTTAATAAACTTAGTACATTTATAAAGAAAAATGGCAATGAAGCCGAGATTGACGCTTTGAATGAAATTATCTCAGGTATTCAAGAAGACGCTAATCTAAATAAAACTATTACATATTTAATCGAAATAATTAAAAAGTTATACATGATACAATTAGATATTATGGAAAGATTAATTGAGCAAAGACAGTTAACGGAATATACCATTGAAATTTCTAAGGTAAAAGTTAAACAAAAGGAAACTATTTAGTTTCCTTTTTACATTTATTGTGTCAAATTTAAAGAAATTTTGTAAGAAAAAAAGTAATTGCCAAATTTTTTCCCAATATTATTAATGAGGGGGAAAGAAAGGAGGTGATGAAAATGAATGAATTAATGCAGGCAGAAAATATGTTTGAAAATATCAAACATATTGACGAATTTGGCTGTGAATTTTGGTATGCGAGAGAACTTAATAAAGCACTTAATTATAGAGAATATAGAAATTTCGAACCAATAATCCAAAAGGCAAAAAGGGCATGCGTTAATAGTGGCCAAATTAGTGATGACCATTTCGTGCACGTCCACGAAATGGTCGGTATTGGATCGCATGCCAAAAGAAAAGTAAAAGATTATAAATTGTCTCGCTACGCTTGCTATTTAATCGCTCAAAATGGCGATTCTAGAAAGAAAGTAATCGCATTAGCCCAAACATATTTTGCTATTCAAACTAGACGTCAAGAACTTAGTGAAAGAGCATATAATTCTTTAACCGAAGAAGAAAAAAGATTCTATCAAAGAGATTTAACCAAGAAAGGTAATTATTCATTAAATCAAACGGCTAAAAATGCTTGCGTTAAAAACTTTGACAAATTTCATAATGCCGGCTATAAGGGCTTATATAATGGCGAAACAGCTAATGATATTGCTAAAAGAAAAGGTTTAAGATACCGCGAAGATATCTTAGATAATATGTGTAGTGATGAACTAATTGCTAATCTTTTTAGAATATCTCAAACTGAACAGAAACTAAGAAAAGACAATATTACGGGAGAGAATAGAGCTAATGCTACACATTATAATATTGGGAAAAACATTCGCGAAGTCATCATTAGAAATGGTGGCATACTACCAGAAGAATTTCAAACACCAAAAAAGAGTTTAAAAGAACTAGAAAAAGAAAAGAATCTTATAAGCAAATAATTTATGCTAATTTTGTCATATTTAGCTATTTATGGTATAATTATATAAAGAAAGAAAGTGATTAAAATGTATCATTTTATTGGTATTCAAGGGGCCGGAATGTCAGCTTTAGCGATTGTTTTAAAAGGATTAGATTATGAGGTAAGGGGAAGCGATGTCGATAAGCATTTCTTTACCGAAGCAGAACTTATTAAAAATAACATTCCTGTAATGGCTTATAATGAAAAAAACATTTATGAAGGCTTGACGATTATTAAAGGAGCTTCCATTACCGAAGATAATGTCGAATTAATTAAAGCTCGAGAGTTAAATCTTGAAATCATCGATTATGAAGTAATGCTAGGTAAATTGACAAATGAGTTTAAAACCATATGTATTGCTGGTTGCCATGGAAAAACCACAACAACTGCTATGACAGCACATGTCCTAAATAGTATTAAAGGAATCAATTATTTAATTGGTGATGGTACTGGCTATGGTAATAAAGGAAACGAATTCTTTGCTTTAGAAAGCTGTGAATATCGTAGACATTTTTTAAATTATCAACCATACTATGCAGTTATTTTAAATATCGATTTAGATCATGTTGATTATTATAAAAACATAGACGATATCATATCTGCTTATCAAGAATTTGCAAATAGAGCTACCAACATGGTTATCGCTTGCGGCGATGATGAAAACGTCCAAAAAATGAAATTAAATAAAAAAGTAATATACTTTGGTTTAAATGATGGTAATGATGTTAAAGCCATTAATATTGAATATCATCAAGAAGGTACTAGCTTTGACGTTATTGCTGAAAATAAAATGTATGGTCACTATGATTTACCAATTTATGCTACTCATCAAGTATTAGATGCCTTAGCCGTAATTACTATTTGCTACTATGAAGGCATACAAAGTGATGAGGTAGCAAAGCATTTCAAAACATTTACTGGCGCTAAAAGAAGATTCGCTGAAACCATATGTGGTAATAATATTATTATTGATGATTATGCTCATCATCCAAATGAAGTAAAAGCA
>ONWZ01000155.1 GCA_900321645.1 uncultured Eubacteriales bacterium
ATAAGAAGAGTTTTATATTCTTTGTCATTTTTGCTTTGCTTTTATCTGGCTGTACAAAAATTACAAATAATTTAGATGAAGTTGTAAACGCAGTAATGACAAAAGATAAATTAACTGTCAATACTGTTTCCACCGGTTATGAAATATATATTCCGACGGGGGTTAAACAGGTAAGCGATAGTGAATATAATCAAAAGTTTAAAATAAAGAATCGTTATATTTACTTATATGTTGATACAGTTAGTTATTATTATAAGAATAGTCTTAATTATAAGAATGAAGAAGCTTATAGTTATTACTATAAGGAACTAAATTTAAATGGTAAAACAGGATATATTGGAATAAATAAAATCGAAGATGATTTATATTTTTGTGAAACGATTTATAATTATTCAAAAATTGAATTCTATAGTAATCTAGATGATTTACCATATATCTTAGCAAATACATTGATGATGCAAAAAAGCATTAAGTATAATGATAATCTAATTAGTATAGAACTAGATAATGATGTTAGCGATGGTAGAGAACTAAAATATGAACTTGACAGCCCTAAAGATTCAGAGAGTACTTTCTCAGATTACTTACAGGAATATGTTCCTGATGAAGAACCGGAAGTTACTTTACCGGAAGATAATTAATAAAGAAGAGGTGCAATAATGAAATTAATGGATAAGATAAAAGACTTATTTATGGATGAAGTCGATGATGATGAAGACATTGAATTAGAGGAAGAAGAAAGAGAAGAATATAAGGAACCTCCAAAAGAAGAATTACCAAAGGTAATGCGTGATGTTATCGAAAGGGATAACAAAAAAGAAGAGAAGAGAGAAGAAAAAATTAAACCGGAAGAGTTTATTAGGGAATCAAGAAAAGTAGAAGTTAAGGAAGCACCAAAAGAAGAAGTAAAACCAAGAAAATTTACTTTTCCAATCGACTTTGATGAAGAAGTAAAAGAAGCTGAAAAAAAAGAAGAAATGCCAGTTAGAAAAAACAAAGTTTACGATATTGAAAGTGACTTTAAAGAAAACTATGGCAATGGTAATATCAATGTTTTAAATCTTGAAAAAGAAACAGTACGTAAAACGGTTGAATTGTATCCAACTAAGAAAGAGGAAGATTTAAAACCTAAATTCAAAGCTTCACCAGTAATTAGTCCAGTATATGGTATACTCGATAAGAATTATACAAAAGAAGAAGTTAGAGAAAAAAGTGAAGATAATACGATGAAAAGGCCATCTAAAAAAGTGGACTTTGAAACGGTTAGAAAGAAAGCTTTTGGAAATCTAGCTGATGAAATAAAAGATAATATGCTTTGTGAAAACTGTGAGTTATATAAAGAAGTTCAAAAGATCAATGCTTTAAAAGAAGGCGATTTATTATATGATATGACAGTGGAAGACGATAAAGATTTAACAATTGAAAAAGCATATGATAATTACGAGGAGTTTGGGGTAGCTTATGAACCTAAACCTACTAAAAAAGTAGTTATTCCTGAAGAAGAGGAAGATGAAGAAACTCCAAAAGTTAGTTTAGAAGAAATCATTAAGAATAATAATGATTTAAAAGAAGATATTCCTTATACAAGAATGGATGAAAAAATTGATGAAACAGCGGAAGTAGTTGAAGCTGTTCCAGAAGTAGCCCCCAAACCAGAAGTTAAGGAAGAGATCAAGGAAGAAGTAAAAGAAGAAATTCCATCAAGAACGGGAAAAAAGAAAGAAGCCAAAGTTGATGATGATTTCTTTGAATTAATCGATTCAATGTACAAAGAAAGGACAGATGATTAAAAGTGATGGAAGTCTTACCAATAATTTTATACATACTAGGTTCTATTTTACTGGTTGTTTTAATAATATTAGGTATAAAATTAATTATTACGATGGATAAAATTCAGGTAGCGGTTGATAATATTAATACAAAGGTTGAATCACTTAATGGTTTTTTCTCAATAATTGATTTTACAACAGATAAATTAGCTAGTATAAGTGATAAAGTAGTTGAGGCAATTTCGTCATTTATAAGAAGAATTTTTACGAAAAAGAAAGAGGAGAGTGAAGAAGATGAGTAAAAAAACAGGCTTATTTGGATTGCTTGCAGGTATTGGTATTGGTGTTGGAGCAGGGATGTTATTAGCTCCAAAAAGTGGTGAAGAACTAAGAAAGGATTTAGCTAAGAAACTTAATGAATTATTAGATAAAGCTAAAGAAATTGATGTTAATGAAGTAGCTGATGATTTCAAAAAAAGAGTTAAAGATTTAAAGAAAGAAATCGAAGACTTAGATAAAGAAAAAGCTTTAGCAATTGCCAAAGATAAAGGTGAAGAATTGAAAGTTAAAGCTAATGAATTATTAGAATTAGCTAAAGAAAAAGGAACACCAGTATTAGAAAAAACAGCTGCTAAGGTTAGAGAACAAGCAATTCTAGTTACAAAAGAAGTATTAAAGAAATTAGAAAAAGAAGAAGAAACTAAATAAATTATTTAGTTTTTTTTATGGAAAGAATACTGGTAGTTAATTATGTTGACAAAGTTTTTTAAATTTAATATTATGATATTACCTAACTTTCATATTTAGATATGGAGGAATATGTTAAAACTTAAAAAAGTATGTAAATACTATCAGGCTGGAAAGAATAAAAAACAGGTTTTAGATAATATAACACTTGATTTTAAAGACAGGGAATTAGTGTTTATATTAGGGGCTAGTGGTAGCGGTAAGAGCACTTTGCTAAATATTATTGGGGGCAATTTAAGATGTGATAGTGGTGAAATTTGGTTGGATGGAGAATGCGTTAGCAATTATAATGAACATGAACTTGACAGATATCGTAGTTTAGTTATTGGTAACATCTTTCAAGACTATAATTTAATCGATTATATGAATGTTGCCGAGAATGTTATGTTAGGATATACGGGGGGAATGGTTAAAAAAGAGATTGCAACATTATTTAAACAATTAGGCATATACGAGAAAAGATATGAAAAGGTTGTTAATCTATCTGGCGGGGAAAAGCAAAGGGTTGCGATTGCGAGAGCATTAGTTAATAACCCCGATATCATTTTGGCAGATGAGCCAACGGGAGCACTAGATTCAAAAAATGGCATGCAAGTAATGGATATTCTTAAGAGTATTGCTTATAATAGACTTGTAATTGTCGTCAGTCACGATAATTATTTAGCTAATAAATATGCATCAAGAATTATCAATATGCATGATGGAAAGTGTAGTTATGAAATAATCCCCGAGAATAGCATGATTATTAAAAACGAAAAGGAAGATAAAAGTAAACTAATATCAGTTATTAAATTTGCCATTAAGAGTTTATGGTTAAAAAAGATTAGAACTTTATTTACAATTATGGCAATTAGTTTAGGCATTATCTCTATGGCTTTAGTTACTAATTTATCAAATAGTTTTACTAAAGCAATCAATGATTTAGAAAAAGATGCCGTAGCCATATTTCCAATTACGATTAGTAATGGGAACTATGAAATAACCGATAAAGAAGAAACAAAAGCCGATGATAAATTAATTATTAAAGATCGTGATAAATTCATTCAAACCAATAAGATAAATAGTAACTATTTATCTTATCTTAAAGGAATAAAAGAAATTAATTATTTGACTTATAATTATGATATTTCGATGCCGTTAATTACTGATACGTATAATAAACTAAATAATCGTTATTTAAAGATAATGCCAAGTAGTAAATATATCAAGGATAATTATGATATTCTGTATGGTAAAGACACAGGTAGTAAATATCAAATCTTACTTAAGGTAGATGAGAATAATAATGTCGATAGTGAATTATTAAATGCCTTTAATATCAATACTGATATTGCTTATAATACAATTATTGGAAGAAAAATAAAAGTTATTTTGAATGACTTATATTATGTTAAAAATGGTAATTATTATGTTACTAATAATAATTGTCATGAACTATATAATAAGAGTAATATTGAACTTGAAATAGTGGGAATAGTTAAAGCTAATGAAGAAGTAGATAATGCTAGTTACTTATATGTCAGTAATGAATTAATTGATGAAATTATTAGAATAAATAATGAGAGTGAAATTGTTAAAGATGCTTTAAAAGAAACAAATAATATATTAGGGATAGATAGTGATAGAGAAACGACGCTAGCATATTTAGGATATAATACATTACCTAATCAAATTAATATTTATACGGCTAATTTAAATGATAAAAATGAAGTAATTAAGAAATTAGATGAATATAATCGAAATTATGATAAGTTAATTTATATTGATACGATGGCAACAGCGATTGATATTGTTAAGAAGTTTATTATGATTATTAGTGTTATATTAATAGTGTTTTCATTCATCGCAATTACGATATCATCACTGATGATTGGCATTCTTACAAATGTTAGAGTATTAGAAAGAAAAAAAGAGATTGGTATATTTCGTAGTTTAGGAGCTAGTAGAGGAGATATAAGAAGATTATTTAGCTTTCAAAATATGTTTATTGGAATAACATCTTTAATTGTAAGTTTATTTATCATAAATATTATTAAAATGCCAATTAATAAGATCATTGATAATTATCTAAAAATAGGGGATATCTTTAAGATTAATTATGGTCTTTTGGGATTAGTCTTTATGATTAATTTACTCATTATCTATATTGCTGGAATGATTCCTACGATTAAGGCTAGTAAGTTAACAATTGTCGATTGTATTTATAATAGATGATGAAGAAAGTTAATATGAGTTAACTTTCTTTTGCTTTAGCATAAAATTATATAGAATTATTAAAAAAATACTTGACGAATAAAAAATTATTTGATATTATTAATTCGTTCGTGAATATTGGGTTTTGTTGTGTGACAAAACTTATATTTAAAAGAGAATATGAAACACCAGGATATGTGCAAGAAGAAACAGTTAATTTATAAGTGGGAGGAGGATTATAAATGCCTACAGTTAATCAAATTATTAGAAAAGGTAGAGGAAGTAAGAGAAAGAAAAGTAAATCTCCAGCACTTCAAGTTGGATTCAATACAATTGAAAGACATCAAACTAATGCCGGTAGTCCACAAAAGCGTGGAGTATGTACACGTGTTGGTACGATGACACCAAAGAAACCAAACTCTGCTTTAAGAAAGTATGCGAGAGTAAGATTATCTAATGGAATGGAAGTTACATGTTATATTCCA
>ONWZ01000154.1 GCA_900321645.1 uncultured Eubacteriales bacterium
CTATTACACCATCAAGCATTACTTGACCACCAGGCACAGATGGACTTACTGGTAATTGTACTTTAAATACATCTCCATAATAAAGTTCACTAAAGCTACTTACAGTTTCTTCTTTCCATTGATTATATACTTTACCACTATAAATAAATGCATCATCATTATAATTGTAAAATGCAATATTAAAATGAGATTCGCCATTAAGTTTTGTATTTGGACTTTGAGTGAACAAATATTGATCATCTGCTCTTTCACTACCATAATTACCTTTTACAATATCATAAACTTGATGTCTATTATAACCATCCTCATCAAAATTTGTAATCATTGTATAACCATCATCTACATAAGAATAATTATCTTTAACTACTATTTTACCATTACTTAAATCTATATTATTATGTTGGCTAGAAATACTACCATCATAATCATAAAAGGCAAATATACCATTGGTATTATTTGTAGTGTCACAATTTACTATTTTATTGTTTGTAATTGTCATATCACCATATAGTAGTGACCAAATAGTAGGTTCCACTTTAACTATAGTAGTGATATCATCTTTTCTTATTATCTTATTATTAGTAATATTCAATTTTGAATTTTCAGTTATATAAAAATATTTATGATAACCACTTGTTAGATTTAATGTCTCTTGACCAGTTTGGCAGTTGTAAATATTCAGTTCTCCATCTTCTATTTTCATATTTTGAGTACGAATAACATTTCCATGTTCAGCATTTATATCATGAATATTTACTATACCATAGGTTTTAAGTATAGTGTTTTGCCCTGTAAGAGCTAATGGTGTAGCATCTGCAAGTTCAGTATTATTAGAACTAAAATTGCAAATCTCAGTATCTTTTATTTTCAAATCTAAGACTGCCATATGGCCATCATAAGTTAATCCAGATATAAAAGTTTTTGATTTATCGTTTCCGGCATTAAAATCGCTTACATATGAGTTTTCAACAGTCATATCACAAGGCCAACTAATATAGGCAAACTTTGAATCATTACTAGAATCTGCACCATTAATTTTAGTACCAAATAATTGCAATTTAAATGAATAATATAAGTAATCGACAACACGATATAAATTATTTGCTTCTATTTTTAGATTTGATGCAGTAGCAGTTGTACCCTTACCAGATACATAATTATTAGTAACTCCATAAAATTTAGCATTCGTATCGTGATACATATAATAACTAGAATAATCAAAATATACTGAAGCTTCGTCAGTTGTACAATTTGTAATAGTTATACACTTATCCTTTTTGCTATTAGGTGCTCTAAATGCTACATTTTTTATAGTATGTCCATTCAAACATAGATTGATATCTGCATTTAAAGTTACCCATACTATACCAGCTCCAGATGTATTGTTTATGTCACTTGATAGAGCATACCATTTTGGTTCAGATGAGCTTAACAGATTACTAAACTCATTATTAGTAAGGCCTGCTTCAAGCAATTCATAAGTATGTCCAAATTCATGAGAAGCTGTCAAAGTGTGTGCACAAGTTTCATTTGCTTTAATACCACATTCCTTGTGGAAGTGTTTATCAATATATATTCTTGCACCGCTCAATAAAGCACTAGCGCCAAGTCTTCTACCACCATCACTATAAATATCTGGTACAAATGTATCCTTATAATTAGCTGAAGCATAGTCTTTTATGTGGTCTGTATCCCATTGTGATAAAACATTACCAGTACAAGTAGTGTTATCAAAACCAAATCTTACTATAGATAATTTTGCATCAAACTTTTTGCCATCTACAACATTTAAGATACTAATAACTGAATCATTAGCAAGCTTAGATATGATACCATTTATATTATGAGCAGGATAATTGTTAAAATCAGTCCACTCTACTATAGCATCCGCATCACTATAAGATTTATTGTTATTTATATAGATTATAGAGTCTCCTACATTTATAGCTTTAGTTGTAGGATTATGTTTGATAAGGATTATATCCCCTGTAGCATTGTCAG
>ONWZ01000153.1 GCA_900321645.1 uncultured Eubacteriales bacterium
GTTGGATTACTTACAGCCGATGAGATAAGACTGGCAGGAGGAAGAAGAGGCTCAAGTAATTCAACTTATTACCTATATACCAATCAATATTGGTGGTCCGGGTCCCCTGGCGATTTCTATTACCGCAATGCCAGTGAGTTCAACGTCTACTATGCGGATGCCCTCACTAACTACTCTGTGAATAGCGCCTGTGGCGTCCGTCCCGCAGTTTCATTAAAACCTGGGACCAAGTTCTCATCTGGTGGAGACGGGACAAGCACTAATCCATATGTGGTAGAGTGAGTAATATTTGACAAAAACAAACAAATGTGTTATAGTATACAACTCGAAAGAGGGGTATATATGAATACATTTATTAAGAAGATTAAAAACAATAATGGAACAATGGATAAGATATTTGCTAGTTCTAATGATGATTATGGTATTATGATTGGAAGTAACTATAAACTAATTAAGTTTTACGATGGTAAAAAGTCATTTAAGGATACATTATTAGGAAGCGATATTGGTATCCATAGTCATGGATTTGTGAATGTAGCAATTATTTCAACTTTATTAGCAATAGGTGCATTCATAACAATGTATTTAAGTTTTAGAATCTAAAACTTTAAAATTAAGATATTCTATATTTTGATAGAATGTCTTTTTTGTTGGCTTAGACTTGAAAAAAAAAGATATTTTTGCTAAAATTATATTATATAGGGGAGTGGGGACAATGAAAGAGAAACGATTATTTATCTCTAATACCTTAAATGTTATATGGATAATTCTCTTATATCATATTATAGGTACTAAAAGTCTTTTCTTATATATTTTGTCACTTAGTTTATATAATATTTTTGAAGTTTGTTTCAATCATATAACTTTAAAGGATGCTTTCAATAGATTACATAGTGAAAATGCTAAGAAAACAATCTTAAAAATAATGCTTTTATTGGTAACTTTAATTTCAGGTTTATTTTTAGTGTTGTCCACTTTAATTAGTGATACGATTAGTCTTTTCTTAAAACTAGATAATATTTTACCAATCTTCACAATTATGGGTATAACAGTCATTATCAAGCCCCTTATTAAATTATTGTCAGAGTACTTAGAGAATATTAATAATAATCGTATTTATGGTAAATTACCATTAATCTATACTTTCTTTGATAAAATAATGGTTTTATTAATTGCCTTACTTAATTTCAGAATTCTTAAAACAAATCCTGTGGCTAGTGCCGCTATCTTATATTTATCAAAGATAATTAGTGCCATAATTATTATTTATTTCTTATATTTAATTCGTAAACATGGTAAAGATATTAAATATAATTATGCTGCTAAAGATAATATTAGTTATTTTCAAGAAATAAAGAAGATTATGACTAATAATAGTTATAAAACAATTACCGAAATAGTTAAATATAGTTATTATTATATTTCAATCATTATCTTATATTTAGTTTTAAGTAGTCGTTATGGTTATAAGAAGGAAGAGTTAGAAATAATTATTAGCTTTGTTTATTTCTTTGGTTTAGGTATTATGAATTATTTAATTTATTTTGCAAAAGCGGCGACTAGAAAGTTACCAAAAGATACTTCGGTAACTGATAAACTATATAATAGTTTTAAAATGATGTTAACGATTACGATTATCTTTGGGATTATTTCTCCATTAACATGCAAAGTAATCTTTTATGATCCGAGTAAATCAATCTATTTAACAATGGTTAATTTTATGGCGATATTTATCTTATTATTTGATATGACATACGAAAACATCAAAAATAAAAGTATTACTTATATTAGTCTAATAGCTGGTTTAATTATTAAAATAGTTTTAGTTATCCCATTAATTAATTCTTTTTACCGTATGGGTTATAATCTAGTTTATGGCGATGTACTAAGTACTAGTATTGCCATGTTTATATCAGTAATCATTAACTATATTTATCTTAGACAATTAAATAAAGAAAAGGATAAGTATTTTACTAAAATCTTAGATATTTTATATGATAATATTATCTTAGCAATCATCTTAATTGTCTTTGAATTTATTATTCCGTTAAATACGAAAAACTATTTCGTATCACTAGGTTTAATAATTGTCTATATTATGATAAGCATTGCTTATATTGTTGTTAAAAATAAAATAAAGAATAAAGAGAGAGGTTAAATTATGGAAAGTGTTTATGTTTTTGGGCATCGTAATCCTGATACTGATAGTGTTACGGCAGCGATTACTTTAGCGTATTTAAAAAGAAGATTAGGAATGAATGCTATTCCTGCTATCTTAAGTTCGGTTAATCGTGAAACTAAATACGCCTTAAATTATTTTGGTATCAAAGAACCAATGTTCTTAAATGATGTTAAATTAAAAGTACGTGATTTAGATTATTCAAAAGGATATATGGCTCCCATCGATTATTCCATTTATGATGCTTATTTAAAGATGGTCGAAGAAGGAATTAGTAAAATTCCAATTGTCGATAAAGATAAACATATCTTAGGAATTGTTGGTATGAAAGATATCGCCGAAGCATGTTTAAATGGTGATTATTCCCATATTGAAACATATTATAAAAATATCTTATCAGCCATTAATGGTACTAAAGTAACAAAATATGACAATAACATCAGTGGTCGTTTAATTGTTCCAGGACATCGTTCAACCACTTTCATTAATGAAATTAAATTAACCAAAAATGATATTATTATTACGGGAGATCGTCACAGTATTTTAGAGTATGCCCTAAATGTTCCGGTAAAATTAATTGTCATAACGAATGGTGAAGTTGTCAAACCAGAATTATTAAAATTAGCTAAAGCGAATAAAGTAAATATTATCAGTACGAAATATAGCACTTTAGATACGATTAATAAATTTAATTTCTGTAATAATGTTACTGAAATAATCAATACTAAAAAGATTCATACCGTTAATGAAAATGATGACTTAAGTAGTTTTATAACTTCAGCTGAAAAAACGAAATATACTTATTATCCTATTATCGATAATAATAAGAAGTGTTTAGGGATTATCAAATATGCCAATGTTGGTTATCGCCATAAGAAAAAAGTAATCTTAGTTGATCATAATTCTTATGAACAATCAGCGATAGGTTTAGATGAAGCCGATATTTTAGAAATTATCGATCATCATAATATTGCCAATGTTGGGACTAGTCATCCGATTAATTTTAGGAATATGCCAGTTGGCAGTACTAATACGATAATCTATTTAATGTATAAAGAAAATGGGGTTAAAATACCTAAAGATATGGCCGGTTTAATGTTATCAGGAATTTTGTCAGATACTTTGATTTTAAATTCTCCAACGACGACCAATGTCGATCGAGATGCCGTTAACAACTTAGCTAGAATTGCCAAAGTTGATTATAAAAAATATGGTTTTGATATGATCTCATATGGTACGAAATTAACTGGCAAGTCAAAAGAAGAAGTACTATATAATGACTTTAAACGTTATCCAACCGATAGTGGCAACATTGGTTTAGGTCAAATCTACACTACGAATATTGAAGAAGTTGAGAAAGATAAGAATGAATATATTAAGATGTTAAATAGTGTAGCTAAATTAAATGAATATAAATTTGTGGCTTTATTTGTTACTGATATTATCAAAAATGGGACATATGTATATTATAGTGATGAAGCCAAAGAAATCTTATCAAGAGCCTTTAATCA
>ONWZ01000152.1 GCA_900321645.1 uncultured Eubacteriales bacterium
CGCCGAATTTTCGATAACTATCAACCTCGTCACCAATTTAATGGTCTGGCGCTCATTATTATCGTTACCTCCATATGATAATAACTAAGTATATTATGACATATTTAGTGGTTAAATGTCAAATCGCTGGTTTCATCCTTTGATTTTGCTAGTTCTTTTAAGCTCTTTTCAGGTGTTGGTAAATCTTCTGGCATCGTGCCACCAGCTTCTTTAATGGCCTTTCTAACAATTTTACCAATATTATAGTGAGTAGCATTAGCAACATATTCATTATCGACTTTGTCTTTTTTTAAACGTTGCTCAGTTTGAGATATACGAAACAAATTAGCAATTAATTCATCACTTCCCATATTATCTAAGATATCTTCACGGTATCTTAAGCCTTTTCTTTTAGCAATATCATTCGCTGTTTCACCATTATATAGTCCTTTGTAACCGGCATTATGGAATTTATCAAAGTTCTTAACACCGGCATTTTTAGCCGTTTGATTTAATGAATAATTACCTTTCTTAGTTAGATCTCTTTGATAAAATCTTTTTTCATCTTCGGTTAATTCTGAATATACTTTATCACTTAATTCTTGACGTCTCGTTTGAATAGCAAAATAAGTTTGCGCTAGAGCAATTGTTTTCTTTCTCGAATCACCATTTTGAGCAATTAAATAACAGGCATAACGAGATAACTTATAATCTTCTATTTCCCTTGTTGTCTTAGATCCAATATCAACCATTTTACCGGCGCCGGTAAAATGGTCTAATACATTATAATTGCTGCTTTTACATGTATCTTTAGCCTTTTCAATTACTTCCTTGAATTTTTGCCATTTGATATATTCTAGGATGGCCATTAACTCTCTTGCATACCAAAATTCATTTCCATATTCATCAATATGTTTAATATCTTCGAACATTGTTTCTGTTCGCGTTATTTCATTCATTTTCTTCACCTCCTTTCTTCCCCCCTCATTAATAATATTGGGAAAAAATTTGGTGATTACTTTTTTTCAGGGAAAATTTCTCTAAATTTGACATTATTTGCGTAAAGGAAAAGAGATTAGTAATCTCTTTGTGAAAAATAAAAAACCCAAACACTTGGGTTATTTACTTGCTTTTTTAGTAGTAGCTTTCTTTGTAGTTGTAGTCTTCTTAGCTGTTTCTTTCTTTGGAGCTGCTTTAGTTGTAGTAGTTTTCTTAGCTGTTGTTTTAGTTGCAGTTGCTTTCTTAGCAGGTGCTTCTTTCTTAGCTGAAGCTGCCTTCTTTGCTGGTGCTTTCTTTTCTGCTTTAGCATCAGTTACAACTGTTTCTTCTTTCTTAGCTGGAATTTTTACTTCTTTTGGAGTATATGCTTTACCATCTAAAGCATCTTTAGCAATACTTACTAAATCTTTAAATGCTGCCTTATTATCAATTGCTAATTCTGATAACATCTTTCTATTAACAGTTACGCCGGCTTTATTTAAACCATTGATGAATTTTGAATAACTAATTTCAAATTCACGGCATGCTGCATTAATTCTTGCAATCCATAATTTTCTGAAATTACGCTTATTTTGACGTCTGTCTCTAAAAGCATATTCACCAGAATGCATTAATTGCTCATGAGCTGTTTTATATAATCTGTGTTTACTTCCAAAGTAACCTTTAGCTTCTTTTAAAACCTTTTTTCTTCTTGCACGTGCTACTGTGCCACCTTTAACTCTTGCCATTCTAATTGCCTCCCTATATTAAATCTTTAATTCTCTTGTAGTCTGATTTGTGTAAACTACTTGCATTTCTTTTTTGTCTGTTTGTCTTAGCAGTTCTCTTACCAGTGTTGTGTAATACTCCTTGATGTGACATAGAAATACTACCACTTTTTCTTACTTTGAATACTTTTTTCATTCCCTTGTGGGTTTTCATCTTATTTTTCTTTACTTTTGTCATTTTTAAATCTCCTTTTACTTTTTAGGTGTTAGTTGCATATACATAGATCTGCCTTCCATTTTAGGTTCAGTTTCTATTTCTGCAATATCAGAAAGTTCATTACTAAATCTCATAAGAACATCTTTAGCTAATTCTGGATGTGATATTTGACGGCCTTTAAATCTAATGCTTGCTTTAATTTTAGCGCCTTTTTCTAAATTTTTACGAGCATTCTTAACGCGTGTATTAAAGTCATGCACATCGATAGTTGTAGATAACCTGAATTCTTTGATATCAACAATTGCTTCCCTTTGTTTTTTCATAGCTTCTTTTGCTTTCTTTTTCTTTTCATAACGGAATCGGTTATAGTCCATTATTTTACATACTGGTGGAGTTGCACTCTCACTCATTAGTACTAAATCAAAGCCAGCATATCTCGCTAAAGTTAGTGCATCTTGTTTTGATTTGATTCCAAGTTGTTCTCCATTTGGTCCAATGACCATCATTTCATTTGCTCTTATTCCCTCATTAATTGGGTTTTCCCTTTCCTTTGTTATAAATAACACCTCCATAGAAAAATGAATACAGAAAACGTCCTGTATTCATCTAATTCACCTAATAATACAACTTGTATATTTCTTAAGGCTTTTTACCCATTAGTAGTTCTAATCAGGTGAGATAAATACATCTACTTTCCGTTTCTCGTTATAGATTATAACTTATTAATAGACAAAAGTCAAGCACAAATTAACATCTTTTTCATAATTTATAATAGGTGGTAATATGTTAAATAATTTTTTTAATTGCTTTAGATTCTTTGTCGGTTTAAAACTAATTACCCTTCTTTTATGTATTGTTTTAGTAATTGTCATTTTTTATCATTTTATCATTACCTTAATTTTACCATGTTTTATCAATGTTTTAATCTTGTTTTTGGAATTTATTGCTTTTATTAGTTTGCTCTTTTATACGATATTCTTTCCGTAATTCATTTGTTTTATATAAATAATCTAAATCCCTGCGAATCGTTTTAACTGTTTCATATTCTGTAGGCATTGCTTTAATTTTATTAGGAATTGATATCAAAATTAAGAATAATAACATTTCTTCATCACTTAAGGGATATTTATTTAAATATATTTTTAATAAATCAGAAAATTCAAAATCAAGACAATTATTCTTATAAAGGGAAACTAAATCATAGATAGGCATATCTGTTTTAGCCTTGTCCCAACTAATAAGATATGGCTTATCATTTTTTAGATAATGGTCTAATGATAAATTATTATGAATCATAGTTACCCTAACTTGTCTTTTATTTTCAATTAATTGATACCACTCATCAATCCTCTCTTTGGTATAATTAAGTGACTCATAGACAATCGTAATATTTCTCGCAATTAAATAATTCGCTGGTGACATATAGATTTCATTATCGATCATATCCATTAGCTTATTATAGTAATTATAAGCATTATCAATCTGATTATTAATATCTTCATAGAGTGCTTTATAATAATCTAAATCAACTTCTTTATAGATGGTTGTCTTACTATGTAGCACTGCTAAAATAGTTATTAAATCGATTATTTTCCCCTCTCTAGGTTCTTCGGTATCAGGAATATATTCATAGTAAAAATAATCGTTATCTTCATCAATTACTTGGGGAAAATAATCAAAAGAACGTGATAATAAATAATGATAAGTATTCTTTAAGGACGCTTTTTTCTTTTTAATAACATAACGATCATCAATTATTCTAACACTCTTTTTAAGAGTTATCTTATTTTTCATTATCGCTAGTTGGAATAATTAATTTATCACCCACATGAATATCATCGATTGGATTATATTTAGCTAATTCTTCTTTTGTCAGATGATATTTTTCTAAAACTTTCTCTAACGTATCATTTTCCTTGAATGGATAAACATGATATGTGACATACTTTTCTTCTTCATTAAAGCCATTAAAGATATTAATATTATCATTATTGTTTTCATTCTCAATTTCTTTTTCTTCCACTGGTTTCTCCTCTTTATCATCAGTAAGCATATCATCTAATAAATCGATCCGATCAGTGATTTCTACTGGTTCTGGTTCTTCTTTAACTAAGTCTATGGGTTCTTCCTCTTCACCATCAATATATAAATCAATATTAACTTTTAATTTATTGGAATCAATTAATTCATATCTAAAATCATCGATATCTACTTCTAAAGTATCTAACTTATAATTACAACCTAGTGCAATATCAAATGGTAATTCAAAAGCAAATGGTTCTTTTTTCAATTCTCCTTCAGTCATCTTATACTCACCAGTAATATTAAAGGTGCCGCTAACACTTTCCTTGGAAGTCTTAATTTCTGGTTCTAATGAAATAGCGGTTATTTCATGGACATCGGTACTAAAGGTTAAAACATTATTAAATGGTACTATTTTTTTCATAAAATCATCCTTTCGATTAATTATATGCACGATATTTTTAAAAATGATTTTTATCTTTTTAAAGCCTTATAAATTAAGTGAATAACCAACAAATGTGTCAACCTAATGTAAAAAGAATTTGACTTTGATGGTAAATTATGGTATCATTGAAAACGTGATTGCGTATGAAAATAGAGCGGTGTTTAATTAAAAAAATTACAAAAAGAATTATGGAAGTATTTGTATTTCCGATAATTATGTTAATAGGACTTACATTTATAATGGGGTTTTATTACGAACGTAATGTCTACGTTAAACTTAACGATATTACGCTTGAACTTGGCGATAAATTACCCGATGAAATCATTAATTATATCAGTTTGATTAGTACTGATAGTAATTTATCAATCGAAAGTAATATTCCATTAGATGAAGAAGGACATACGAAAATGATTGGTAGATTTAACTACTTCTTGGTTTATAATGATGATAATTTTAGATTTAGCAAACTTACCAATGTTAAATCGACAATTAGAGTTATCGACACAATTAAACCAACGATTAAAGTTAAAGAAAACGTAAGTATTGATTATGATAGTGATTTCAAGGTAACTGATATTGCTGAATGTATCGATTTATCAGATTGTAAAATGACTGTTATGGAGGAAGTCGACACAACTGATAGCGGTGAAC
>ONWZ01000151.1 GCA_900321645.1 uncultured Eubacteriales bacterium
GCCAGTTCCAATTACCGTTATTCAAATGCTATGGATTAATATGATTATGGATACTTTATCTGGCTTTGCTTTTTCATATGAACCAGCCTTACCGGAATATATGGAAGAAACTCCTAAGAAAAAAGATGAGAATATTATTAATAAATATATGGCAAATCAAGTACTAGTAACTGGATTATTTTCAGCTTGTCTATGTATATTCTTTTTAAAGAGTAGTTTAACTAATAATATATTTAAAGATGATCTTTTGACAGCCTTCTTTGGACTAATCATATTTATTAGTATTTTAAATAGTTTTTCAGCTAGAACATATAGGTTAAACATCTTATCCAATATATGGAAAAATAGGGTATTTATTGGAGTCATTACTTTTGTTTTTTTAATGCAGATATATTTAATCTATCATGGAGGAACCGTATTTAGAACAAGTGGTTTAAGTGTAGACGAATTTATAATTATGTTTATGTTTTCATTACTAGTAATACCAGTCGATTTTATAAGGAAAATAATTCTTAAATATAAGAAAATCGAATTAGGGGTATGAAAAAAGTCATCTTTGATGACTTTTAATTTTCAATTAATTTAGTGATTAGTTCTTTTATTGAGATACCAGTTTCTTCAAAGAGCATTGGATACATACTAATAGTTGTAAAACCGGGCATTGTATTAACTTCATTAAAATAAAGAATATCATTATTATAATCATATAAGAAATCAATTCTAGAGAGATTTTTCAATTCTAATACTTTAAATATTTTTAATGATAAATCTTGAATCTGTTTAGTTAATTCTTTTGATATAGGGGCAGGAATTAATAATTCACTATCACTCACGTATTTAGCATCATAATCATAAAAAGTATTCACTGATTTGATTTCACCAACGGGTGATACTTTTAATCTTTTATCTTCTAAAACAGCACATTCTAATTCTCTAGCTTTAATAAACTTTTCAATGATAATTTTGTTATCATATTTGAATGCTTCCTTGATATAATTATTTAATTCTTTCATGTTGTTGGCTATGTTGATACCAATTGATGAACCACATTTAGCAGGTTTAATAATAACTGGATAAGGAATATCTATTTTCTTTAATGGTTTATTATCAGTAATGGTTAGATATGGTACTTGAGGAATATTATGTTTCTCACAAATAATTTTAGTTAAATCTTTATCGTAACCGATAATTGAACCTAATAGATCAGTACCAATATATTTGATATCAAACATGTTTAACATACCTTGTAAGTTACCATTTTCTTCTGGATTACCATGCATAATTGGGAATATTTTATCGAATTGTTTTAAATATTCAAGAATATTAGTTATCTTAGTTAATCTTGCTTTTGTCCAATCTTTTGTTAAAATATCTAAATCATCATTATATATATACCAATTATTATCTTTAGTTATGCCTACGGCAGTGACATGATATCTCTTTCTATCAATATTTTCTAAGATTGTTTTGGCAGATAAACAAGATATATAATGCTCAAATGAATTACCACCAAATAAGACTAATATTTTTTTCATAATTCACCTCTATATTTATTATATCACAAGTTTAAGTTTACTTTATTATATTGTCAAAATATCTAGAATATGATATATTTAAGTAAATAAAGGAGGATTTATGACATTAGTTATAATGGCTGCTGGTATGGGCAGTAGATTTGGCGGTTCTAAGCAAACTGAGCCAATTGATGAATATGGTAATTTTATAATTGACTATTCAATTTATGATGCCATTCAAGAAGGATTTACAAAGGTAGTATTTATTATTAAGGAAGAAAATTATGAATTCTTTAAAAAGACAATTGGGGCTAGAGTAGAAAAACATATTAAGGTTGAATATGCTTTTCAAGATTTAAATAAGTTACCAGAGGGGTATAGTGTTCCTGAAGGTAGAGTTAAACCTTGGGGAACAGGGCATGCAATATTATGTGCAAAAGATTATGTGAGTGAAAATTTTGCTATTATTAATGCAGATGATTTCTATGGTAGAGATGCATATCATACCATTGCAGAGTTTTTAAAGAATAACCACGATGATACAAAATATGCGATGGTTGGTTATGTCGTAGCTAATACATTGACAGAAAATGGTTCTGTAAAGCGTGGCTTGTGTAAAGAAGAAAACGGTTATTTAGCGGGACTTATAGAAAGTAGAATTGAAGAAAAAAATGGTAAATTAATTGCTGAACCAATCGATGGTGGTGATAGCTTTGAGGTGCCACGTGATGGATTAGTATCAATGAGCCTATTTGGACTTACACCAAAATTGTTTACACGTTTAGAGGAGGAATTCCCTAAGTTTTTAGATAATATGCGTGATCCATTAACAAGTGAATATTTAATACCATCATTTATTTTTGAACAGGTAGAGCATGGTGAAGCAACGGTTAAAGTGTTAAAAACGGATGCCGTTTGGCAAGGAGTTACTTATCGTGAAGATAAGGAAAAAGTTGTTAAAGCACTTAAAACTTTGGTTGATGCAGGAGAATATCCAGAAGGTGTTTGGAAATAGACTATCTTTGATAGTTTTTTTCTTTTCAAAATATTAATTATATGATAAAATTAATTTAAGATAGAAAGGTGATATAATGAAAATTAAAAATATTTTATGTATTATTTTAATGACCATTTTTATTGTTTTTACCTATCTATTTTTAGAACGTGGAATGAATACTAAGACTAAAGTAGATGTGCCATATCAGGAAAAAGGAGATATTATATATCAGGTATATCTTCATCAAAATGATCTTTACGATAAAGAATACTTAAATATGAATGAACGATACATTACAGAATTAGTAGATGATATACCAGTTGATTTTAGTTATAAGAGTTTATTTAATAAGAATTTAAATGGTTACTATTCATATCGAGTAATTAATACGTTAGTTGGTTATACCGATAATATTAATGAAAGTCTTTTTAAAAAGGAAGAAACATTATTAGATAAAACAGTACCCTTAAATCAAAATAATTTAAAAGAGATAAATATTACTGACAAATTTGTAATTGATTATGATAAATATTTAGCTGAACTGAAAAAATATAATCAAGATTATAATGTAAAGATATCTGGTTACTTAGAAGTTAAAATAATCATTGATGAGAATTTGGATTTCTTTGGTAATGATAACGTTATTGAAGATACTAAAGAAATGAAAATGATTATTCC
>ONWZ01000146.1 GCA_900321645.1 uncultured Eubacteriales bacterium
ATAAGCACTTCATAATTCTCATATTTTTCATCATTATTATTTACTTCATCGTGATTAGCTTCATATGCTTCTTTAGCTTGATTATCCCAAATACCAATTCCTTTGGCAGAAGCAAGTTCTTGTTCTTGAATTAAGATATCAGCATATTTATAATCATCATATAAGTAAGCTACTTTAGCATAACCATTTTCAACTAAAGCACTTTGAAGTAATTCACCATCTAAGAAAACCCAGGCTAGGACTCTATTATATTTATCTAATTTATCACTGTTAGGATCATACTCTAAAACAATTTTTTTAGCTTTTTTAATTTTTTTACAAGTATATTCACTAGCTTCATTAGCATAATATTCGGCTTCTTTATTTTGTTTTTCCGTTTCGGGAGCATCGACGGCCAATAATCGAACTCTTTCTTTTTCACCGTCAATATAGGCATTAAATGTATCGCCATCACTACAAGCGGCAAATTTAACTATTTCATTAGCATTTACGATATTTAGGCCAATAAAAAATATACTTATCATTAGAATTATTTTTTTCATATTATCACATGACAAGTATATCACAAAATTAAATAATTTTCATTAGATTAAGAACGGCTGCCACCACTAACCAAAGAGCATATGGGATTTGTAAATTACCGGCTCTTTTATCAATTATCTTAAATTCTTTAATCATTCTTAAAACAAGTATAAATAAGACGATTATCCAAATAAAGGCGATGGTAAACCATCTAAATTTAAAGAAAACAAAACTCCACAATAAATTAAAGATTAGTTGAATAACATAGATATCTGGTATTTTATCAATTTTCTCATAGACAATATATGATGATATCCCCATTAGAATATAAAGAATTGTCCAAACAACCGGAAAAATCCATTTAGGAATAATGCTGTCAATATCGCTATTAACCGATGTGATTAAACCAACTAATGCACCGAGTAATACGGGAATCAAAATAAAGCTAATTAATCTTTTATAATTAATTTTCATATAACCTCCTAATAAAACATATGAAAGAAGAAGTAGAAAATTAATACTTTCTACTTCTTTTATTATTATTGATAAAATTAAATTAATTATGCTTTTTTTCTCTCACAAAACCAATGATAGCTGAGGTCATTAAAATGCATTCTAAAACAATACCAAAGATAGATTTAATATAAATGTTATAAATTATCCATAATGCACTTATAGGAATGCCTAATATCTTATATATTTTGGTATTTTTTTGCCAAAAGCATAAGTGGCTAACATCGTGGCAAGAACAGACATTAAACTTAAAAAACCATTAAAGGTAAAGATTGATATAGTTATCATCAAAGCATAAATGCCTAAGAGTATTAATATATTTGCTTTTTTAGATACACTCTTTTTTTCACTATATATCATAAAGATAGTATTTCTAAATATTGAAATTATCGTCATAGCTAAACCAGTATATGCCCCTAAACAGATAAATGATAATCCGGCTGAAAGTTGGGCACTATTATTGAAAAAGAGTATTTTATCCTTCTTTTTTAATTGATAAGTAATTACTAAGAAGACATAATTTAAAATGATAAATACTTGTGACAAAATATATAATTTAGTTATATGCATATTACCACCATTAGTGATTATAACATAGAAATAAAAAAGATGCCATAGGCATCTTAAATGTACATTGGTTCTCTCTCAAACACTTTTTCTTCGTTGTATTCACGTTCATCTAACAAAATAATCTTACCTTTTTTTAACGTCTTAGGAACATCGATTAAACGTTGATTACGACTTCCTCTAAATAATAGACTCAAATCTCTTTCTTTAATTAGAAAAGGCCCATCAACTAAAATATCGATATACTTTAAGAACTCTTTATAGATTGGTTTCTTATCAGCCATTTTTAATAATTCTTCATAAGTGAAACCAGTATATACCCAAATGTTATAGCCTTTCTCTTTACAATATTTAGCTATTTCAGTACAAGCTTCGGGTTGATACATAGGATCCCCTCCGCTAAATGTTATACCCGTTTGCTCTTCAAGTTCATCGATGGCTTTTAAGACTTCGCTAATAGGAACTAATCCGCCACCTTCAAAATCCCAAGTTTGAGGATTTTGACATTCGGGACAATGATGAGCACATCCTTGAGTCCAAATGACGGTTCTTAAGCCTGGTCCATCAACGATACTATCACTTTGAAGATCAGCTGCTAAGCGAATATATTTATTAGTTTGTTCCATGAGTTACTCTATCATTTACTTCTTGCTTTTTAGCATTGTTAAATCTATCAAGAGTACCAACTAAATAGCCAGTAATTCTTCTAATTCTATCGAACTTAACGCCTTCACCGACCATTTTTGTTCTTTTAACATCTTTTTCCATTATTTACATCTCCTTTTTTTCTATTTATTATCTACTTATTGAACATTCGTAACAATTAACTTGTTCCATTGGAACGCCTTCTCCTTCATGACGACCGCATCTTGGACATACATCTTTGATAACGCCAACATAGCCACATACAGGGTCACGGTCTACTGGATGGTTAATTGCACCATATCCAATATCATTATCATGCATGATACGTACAACTTTTTCAAACGCATCAACATTATTAACTGTGTCACCATCTAATTCAACATAAGATATGTGACCAGCATTTGTCAATTTATGATATTTACCTTCAATTTCCATTTTATGTTTAACACTTGTTTTATAGTAAACTGGTACATGGAATGAGTTAGTATAATAATCTCTATCGGTAATGCCTTTCAATTTACCATAAATGGATCTATCAATTGCAACGAATCTACCAGATAATCCCTCAGCTGGAGTTGCTAAGCAAGTAAAGTTAAGATTATATTCTTTGGTATATTCATCGCATTTTTCACGCATATGAGTAATAATTTCAAGGCCTAATTTTTGTGCTTTATCAGATTCGCCATGATGTTCTCCAATTAAAGCTTTTAAAGTTTCAGCTAAACCGATGAAACCGATTGATAAAGTACCATGTTTCAAAACAGTTCTAATCTTCGTATTTCCTTCAAGTTTTTCACTATTTAACCAAACGTGTGAACCTAATAAGAATTTGAAATTAGCTTTAGTTTTAGAACATTGACATTCAAATCTTTGAAGTAATTGTCCTTTGACTAAATCCATTACTTCATCTAATTCTTTATAAAAGCCTTTCATATCTGCTTTTTCTCTTTCACCTAAAGCAATACCATATTTAATACCAATTCTTGGTAAGTTAATTGAAGTAAAGCTTAAGTTTCCACGTCCTGGGGTTACTGATGGTCCACATACATTAGCAAGTACTCTCGTACGACAGCCCATATAACCTACTTCAGTAGTGTAGTCTCCAGGTACTAGGAATGGCTTGTTGAAACTTGAATCTAGGAATGAGAAGTTAGGGAATAATCTTTTAGCAGATACCCTACAAGCTAGTCTAAATAAGTCATAGCTTGGATCCTCTTTATTATAATTAATTCCTTCCTTTACTTTGAAGATAGATATTGGGAAGATTGGGGTTTCACCATGTCCAAGTCCTTCTTCAGTCGCTAATAAGTAATTTTTAATAACCATTCTACCTTCTGGTGAAGTATCAGTTCCAAAGTTAACACTTGAGAATGGCACTTGTGCTCCAGCTCTTGAATGCATCGTATTTAAATTATGAATGAATGCTTCCATTGCTTGGAAGGTAGCTCTATCTGTTTTCTTAACAGCATGTTCATAAGCAAATTTAACTAATTCTTTTACTCTTTCACTTTTAACTAGATCGTAGAACATTGTTAAATCAAACTCGATACTTTCTAATTTATCGATAAGTTCAACAACTTTATCGAAATTAATAAATTCACTAAATCCTTCAACTTCAAATAATTCATGTAATTCTTGTTTAAATTCTTTTTTGAATGTTTTTAGAACTCCTGGCGCCATATAATAGTCAAATGCAGGAATACTTTGTCCACCGTGTTGTTCATTTTGATTTGCCTGAATAGCAATGGCTGCCAAAGCTGAATATGAAGCAATTGAATTTGGTGTTCTCAAATAACCATGACCAGTTGAGAAACCATTTTTAAATAGTTTATTTAAATCAATTTGGGTACAAGTTGTTGTTCCCATAGCCCAGAAATCCAAGTCATGAATATGAATTGCTCCTTCATCATGGGCTCTTGCATATTTGCTATCCATTAAATAAGCTTTCGCAAATTCTTTAGATACAGTTGATCCAAAGTGAAGCATCGTACCCATTGGACCATCACCATCAACATTGGCATTTTCTCTTTTGGCATTTTCTTCAGCGGCACTCTTTAAACCTAAAGATTCGATTGCTTTAACAAATTTATGCTGTTGTTTAACAACGAAAGCATCACGTGAAGCAGCTCTTCTTTCACGATAACCTTTATATGACTCATAGACTTCATCATATTTTAATTTCTTTAAAACATCTTCGATAATGTCCTGAATATCTTCAACACCGAT
>ONWZ01000145.1 GCA_900321645.1 uncultured Eubacteriales bacterium
CAAGCGGTTTCACAGATATGCTCTTTAACGGTCTTTTATCCCCGTCTTCATAACGAATCAATTGACTAGAATAATGTGCCATCAATCGATTTAAATTATATCATTTTTTGGTTTTTTTGTCAAATTTATGTCAAGCGAGAATGCTATCATGCGATAAACGTTGGTATCTGACCAACTGAAATACTTGAAATTTTATTACCTACTTTCGTAACTTCAGCAAAAGCATTATCTAAAATTTCTTGTGCTTCAGCATACTTCTCTTTTAAATCTCTTAATTTATCTATTAATTTTTCAATTTCAACAAGTTCATTCTGATAACTATTTAATATCCCATAATAATAGCTCGTATTATTAGTGCTAGTATCATCTTTATTACGATTCTTTGAAAGACTTCTAATGGTTGCATTGATACTATCAATCTTTTCTTTGCATCTTTGTCGACTAGCTTCTAATTCTGGCAATTGTGAACAATCTAATGATGTATATTCATCACCAGCGTAATCAATCAAAAGATTTAAAGCTTCTTGAATAGCTGATGACAAACGATTAGCTAACCCTATTCTTTCAGTTAATATGGAACTAAATTGTCCTAACTGGCTACTAATAACATCCCATACTTCACCTTTAAGCTTTCCCTTTGATTCTGAAACGAAATTATCTATCGTTTGTTTCATACTAGATGATTCATTAGCATCAGTTGATAAGTCATTAAATGTTGAAAAATTCTTAGCAGATCTTAATTCATCAGTTTTTATTGCTTCCATTAATTACCTCCATTTAAATATTTGTTAATGATTTCATCAAAAGTCATATTGGTATAACTATCATCTTTAAATATTATTTCAACATTTTTATTCAATACTTTAATATCTAATACATAATCGACATCACTAAATTTTTTTTGAAGTACAGCCATATTACTAAGTGCTTCGTCATCGCTCGAAAATTCATAAACATATTTTAAGCCAACAACCTTATCTTCATCGATTGAAAATTCCATTTTGCTACCATCAGGTCGCTCTTTGATGACTCGTTCACGCATTTTTTCCTCAATTTCACTAGTGTTAAAAGGTCTTAAAATTTTGCCCGGAGAATCTTTTGTTGGCATTATACGTTCACGTATTTTTTCCTCAATTTCACTAGTATTTAATTTACTTTCATAATTACCTGAAGTATTTTCATTATACTCACCGGTTGATTTTTGATTAGAAACTGGTGATGGACTATTTGCTTTAATAGGTGTAAATTGTGGCATTTCAATAGGTGATAGTTCTTCCGCCTTCGTATTTAAGGCACGTCCAACATCATCGATGGCTGAAGCGGTACCGGCTATAACTTCAGTTTCTTTCATTAAAGAACTCATTAATTCTCCCATGATATTATAATATGCATCAATATAAGCACTTATGCATCCAGGAATGCCATTTGGATTACTAAAAACTTGTTTAGTATTAGATGTCAAGAACTTTGATTGCTTAATTTGATCACGTAATTTATTCATTTGTTCATACACATATAACGTATCAGAACTAATATTGCCACCTGTAGGTGTTAATGATGTAGCATTAAGCAAATAATTATAATTTGTAGATGCAGCAACCGATAAAGATTTATATATTCCAGAAGCAATTGCGGCCGCGACTTCATTACCTCGTGAATCATATCTATAAAAACCACTATAATATTTATTATTTAAATTAAGTGAGCCATTTCCAGTTAAAAAATCTAGCCCTCCACCTTCAAAGAAATCAGTCATATAACTAGCATGATTTAATCTTGAACTTTTTGAAAATTGATAATTGAATCCTTTTTCAGTCATATACTTTGAAAGTGCTGTAACATTATTAGCATGATTATTGTATATTTTGGGACTCGTCCAATTCAAACTATATATTTCAGTGTTATTATTGATTATGGCATTCATTGCATTAATCTTACCTTCATCAACATAGTTCAATTTTTGTTTGTCATATAAACTGACAATTTCCTCAACATTATAAGTATCGCATAATACTACTTTAGTTTTAATATTAGCATTCGGATTAAGTTCCAAAAAGCCACCTAGAGCCAACATTGAGCCTGGGCCACCATTACTGAAACTTTGAACCCCAACATTAGTTATATTAGCACCATTGCTCTTAAGTAAAGTATAGGCATCATTTAAAACATTAGCCCCTAAATCA
>ONWZ01000142.1 GCA_900321645.1 uncultured Eubacteriales bacterium
ATTACATCTACCTTATCGTGTTTGGTAGGTTTAATTATTGATCGATTATTCTATGTGGTGAAAAGAATATGATTATCATTTCCAAAATAATAATTCCTATAGTAACTTTAATTGTTATTATCTATGGCTTATATAAAAAAGTACCCATCTATGATGAATTTATAAATGGTGTCAAAGAAGGCTTAAATCTTTCACTAGAAATATTCCCAAGTATCTTTGCGATGGTTATTGCTGTTACTGTCCTAGTTAAAAGTAATCTTATTTTAGATATAACAAAATTAATCAATTTTAAATATTTTCCTAAAGAAGTATTACCAATAGCTATTCTTAGACCAATATCTTCATCATCTTCATTAATGCTCTTAAATAGTATTCTCTCGCGTTATGGACCAGACAGTATGGTATCTAAAATAGCTTCAGTTATTACTGGTAGTACTGATACGACTATCTATATTATTGGGCTGTATTTTGCCAGTATTAAAATTAAAAAAATAAAGCATTCCCTAATCGTTGGCTTATTAGCTGATTTAGCCTGTATTATTATAAGTATCATAATCGTTAAAATCCTATAAAAATAAAAGCAACCTTAAAGGTTACTTTTATTTAGGCTAGACTCTTCCATGTTATTATTTGAACTATTACTATTACTATTATTAGTGTTAGCTTTGTTCATATTATTATTACATGAATTTGTCTTTTGTGACTTTTTCTTAGCCATCTTTATCACCCAATATTATTCTTAACTAATTTCATTTATTTATTCATAATGACTAGTAATTTCTTTTAATTTTTGATAAAATACATATTAAGGAAGTGAAGACATGCTAAAGATATTTAAAAACTTATTTGATAATGAAACTAAAGAATTAAAAAGATTCACGGCTATTGCTGAAAAAATCGATGCCTTAGATCCTAAATATAGCAAAATGAAAGATAAAGAATTAGCGGCTAAAACCGATGAATTCAAAAAACGTCTTGCGAATGGTGAAACCTTGGAAGATATTTTAGTCGAAGCATTTGCTACGATAAGAGAAGTTGCTTACAGACAAATCGGTGAAAAAGCTTATTTTGTTCAGTTGTTAGGTGGATTAGCTATTCATTATGGCAATATTGCCGAAATGAAAACTGGTGAAGGTAAAACCTTGACAACTATTTTTCCAGCTTATGTCAATGCTTTGACAGGTGAAGGAGTGCATGTTGTTACCGTCAATGAATACCTAACTCAAAGAAATGCTGAATGGATGGGACCCATCTTTAACTTTTTAGGTTTAACTGTTGGTGTTAACCTAAGGAGCTTATCACCACAAGAAAAACAAGAAGTATATAATGCCGATATTACATACACAACTAATAATGAAGTAGGATTTGACTATCTAAGAGATAATATGGTTGTAAGAAAAGAAGATAGAGTACTAAGACCATTAAACTACTGTATCATCGATGAAGTTGACTCTGTCTTAATCGATGAAGCTAGAACGCCATTAATTATTTCTGGTGGTGTTATGCAAAATGTCAACCTTTATGAACAAGCTGATATGTTTGCTAAATCGTTAAAAGAAAATGTCGACTATATTAAAGATGAAAAAACAAGAAGTATCAGTTTAACTGATGAAGGTGCTCATAAATGTGAAAGAATATTTAAAATAGATAATCTATATGATATTAATAATACTGCTTTAGTGCACCATATCAATTTAGCATTAAAAGCTAATTACTTTATGTTTAAAGATGTTGATTATGTTGTTCAAGAAGGGGAAGTAATTATTGTTGATCAGTTTACAGGTAGATTAATGCCAGGAAGAGCTTTCTCCGAAGGATTACATCAAGCAATTGAAGCCAAAGAAAAAGTCAAAGTTAACGAAGAAACTAAGACATTAGCCACGATTACTTTCCAAAATTTATTCAGAATGTATAAAAAATTATCCGGTATGACTGGTACTGCTAAAACCGAAGAAGAAGAATTTAGAAATATTTATAATATGTATGTTATAACTATTCCTACCAATAAACCAGTAATAAGAGAAGATGCTACTGACTTATTATATTCAGGTAAGCAAGGTAAATACAATGCGATTGTTAGAGTAATTAAACAAAAGCATGCTGAAGGTCAACCAATTCTGGTTGGTACCATTGCCATTGAAACCAGTGAATTAATTAGTAAAATGTTAACTAAAGAAAAAATTCCACATGAAGTATTAAATGCTAAAAATCATGCTCGTGAAGCAGAAATCATCGCTCATGCTGGTGAAAAAGGAGCCGTAACGATTGCTACTAATATGGCTGGTCGTGGTACCGATATTAAACTTGGCCCTGGTGTTAAAGAATTGGGTGGTCTTTGCGTAATTGGGACTGAAAGACACGAATCAAGACGTATTGATAATCAGTTACGTGGACGTGCCGGTAGACAAGGAGATCCCGGATTCAGTCAATTCTTCGTATCTTTTGAAGATGATCTATTAGTAAGATTTGGTTCTGATAAATATAAAACAATGATGGAAAATATTGGCTTTTCAGGTGATCAAGCTATCAGAAATAGTATGTTTGCTAAAACTGTTGAAACTGCTCAAAAAAGAGTTGAAGGTAATAACTTTGATATCAGAAAACATTTACTTAGTTATGATGATGTTATGAATAATCAAAGAGCCATTATCTATGAAAAACGTAATGAAATATTAGATAATGAATCTATTCATGAAACCGTATTAAATGGTTTTAGAGAACATGTCAATAATTTAGTAATGTCACATCTAATTGAATCAAAAAAATTATCAGATAATGATTATAGTGAAATTATCGAAGCAGCTAATGAAAACCTATTAAAGAAATATAGATTAACTATTTCTGAAATTCAAGATAAAGATCCTGAAGAAGTAGTCAATATTATCTATGATAAAGTAATAACAGATTATGAAGAAAAATTACAAGATATTCCACAAGAAATTACTAATGAGTTTGAAAAAGCTATCTCACTTAGAGTAATTGACTCCAATTGGATGGATCATATCAGTACCATGAGTCATCTTCGTGAAGGAGTAGGCCTAAGAGGATACGCTAATGAAAATCCATTACAAGCATATACCATGGAAGGTTATCAATTATTTGATAACATGTTAAATAAAATAAATACTGAAATATCTATCTATCTATTAAAATCAGAAATAAGACAAAACACTGAAAGAAAAACAGTTGCTAAAAAGATGATTACTAACGATGGTAAAGATACTATCAAAAGCCAAAAGAAAAGCGATAAAGTAGGCCGTAACGATCCATGTCCATGTGGCAGTGGACGCAAGTATAAAATGTGTTGTGGAAAATAAGCTCGCAAACCCGTATAAATAAAGGGGTTGCGAGCTTTTTCTTGATTACAATTTTTAGGTAATTTTACCTCAAAAAAGGCGTTTAGATAAGTTTTAGATAAGTTTTTTTGAGTAAATTAGCCTTAAAAGGGTGTGTATGTGGTATAATTAGTTGTAGGTGATTTATTGTATGAAAAAAGTATTTTTATATTTATATCCAATAAAAGAATTTACGAATATGTTTTTATTTCATGATGATAAATTATACGATGAATGGAATGTCCCAAGACCTTTACCTATTTTAAATGCGACAATAGATAAAAGATATAGACAAAAAGGATATCAAGTGGTATTTGCTTTATATCCAGATAGAGAATTATATGGAATAGAGCCACAGAATGGAGATAAAATAATATATACAGATATACCTTTTTCAGAGGCTAGTGCTTATGATGAAAATGGTAATAAAAAGGAGAACTTTATACCTAAATATCCTAATGAAAGATTTTTAATAGAACAACTTGAACCTGTTGATGAATTAGTTGTTGGTGGTTATCATGTTATGGATTGTGTCAAAAGAGTAGCTGAGGTTGCATTACAAAGTGGTATTAGTACGTTAGTAGATTTAGATTTAACAGATTTATTCTTTAATGTATATAAACAAAAAGAATATTTTGATATGGAAAATTATAGCCCGGAAAGATTTAAAATGAATATGATTAGTAGACATGGAGATGAATATACTGAATTTGAGGAGAGAATTTTTAATAGAAACTATTCAAGTCCTGTATATGGATTTACAAATTCTTCAAGCAAGAAACTATAATTATAAAATCATTTTTATTAGATAAGTTGTATGAAAAAAACAAAAATAGATACCTTTATATAAGTATTTTTGATAATTAATAAATATTACATAATTAATATGGATGTGAGAAGATGGAAAAATTATATTTAGAATTACCAACGATTGAAAGAAAACAAGAAGCATTAGATTATTTACAAGAACACGTTGATAATGGTTATGATTTAAACGGAACTGGTAGACTAAAAGATTGCATAGAGAAAATTACTTATGAAGAATGGTTAGATGATGTTATTAAGTTCCAAGAAAAAGGATATGCAGAATCTAAAAATAAAGTAGCTAGTACAACTTTTTTCACAATTAGAGAAAGTGATAATAAAATTATTGGCATAGTAAATTTAAGACATTATTTAAATGATTATTTAAAAATATTTGGTGGTCATATTGGTTATGGAATTAGACCTACTGAAAGAAGAAAA
>ONWZ01000141.1 GCA_900321645.1 uncultured Eubacteriales bacterium
AATAATATGAACAAGAAAGATTTTTTAATTTTTACTTTAGTAATCATTATCCTACTTTTAATATTATTGCTATTTATAGTTTTAATAAAAAGAAATCCACCTAACTAAGAATTAGTTTAGGTGGAAACGATTTAATCGGCTTCACTCAACATATGACTATTAAGTGTTCCTTTTTTATTGTATGAAGTTTCCTTCATCTGTATACACTGTAACATAAAAACGACTGTTTGTAAAGTCGTTTATTTTCTAATGGTGCTGAAAGCAGGAATTGAACCCGCAACCTACTGATTACGATTCAGTTGCTCTACCGATTGAGCTATTTCAGCATAAAGAGAATTATTCTTCGCTGATATTAAAATCAGCTAATTCTCCATTTTCTTTTAATATTTTATTAACCTTTTCCGTGGCTGCATTTAATCTATCAGAACATTCCTTAGCTAGTTTCATAGCTTTAGTATATTTTTCAATCGCATCATCTAGATTAACTTCGCCACTTTCAAGTTCCTTAACTATTTCTTCTAATTCTCTAATTTTATCTTCAAAACTTAATTCTTTTTCTTTACTCATTAGATACCTCCAAAACTTTAGCATTTATCTTGCCATTTCTTAAGGCCACATTTATTATATCATCTTTTTTTACTTTTTGACTATCAGAAATTACTTTTTCATCTTTTTTAATAATTGCATAACCTCTTTTTAATGTATTCATTGGATTTAAGACATCTAGTTTATTAACAATATGTTCTAGATTCTGTTTTTTATATTTATAAAGTATTTCCGGATTAGTCATAACATAACTATTCACTGATTTAAATAAGCGAATATTGATACCCTCTAAGATAGTCCTCATTTCTTTATTAACTTTGTCAATTAAGAAATCTAAATTTTGTTCTTTTATTTCATACATTGCGGTTGGTTTTTTAAGAATGTAACTAGTCATATAACTAGCAAGTTGTTGTCTTCTTCCATCAATTATATTATTTACACTTAAAGTGCTCCTCTTTATCGCCCCATCTAAATATGTTTTGATAGCATTGATATCTGGAACGGCTAATTCTGCTGCTGCCGTTGGTGTCGGTGCTCTTAAATCAGCCACAAAATCCGCAATCGTAAAGTCGATTTCATGGCCGACAGCACTAATAACTGGTACTCTTGAATTATAAATAGCTCTAGCCACTATTTCTTCATTAAATGGCCACAAATCTTCGATAGAACCACCGCCACGACCAACAATCAATGTATCGATATCATAAGTATTGGCTAATTCAATCTTTTTAACGATGTCTTTTGCCGCTTCATTTCCTTGAACTAAGGCTGGAAAGAGAATTGTTTCACAGATTGGATACCTTCTTTTTATCGTCGTTAAAATATCTCTAATAGCAGCTCCGGTACTTGCCGTTACAATCCCAATCTTTTTAGGTACTTTAGGTATTTTTTGCTTTTTATCCGGATCAAATAATCCTTCAGCTGCTAATTTCTTTTTTAATTTTTCAAATTCAATATATAAGTTACCTAACCCATCCTGTTCCATTGATTCGACATATATTTGATAAGAGCCCGTCGCTTCATATACTGAAATTTTACCACATACTAAAACTTTCATTCCGTCAGCTGGTTCAAATTTTAAACTATTTGTCTGATAAGAAAACATAACCGCATTTAGTCTGCTTCCTTCATCTTTTAAAGTAAAGTACAAGTGTCCTCTCGTATGTGCTTTAAAGTTAGATATTTCCCCTTTTAAATATACTTTATTTAAAAAGATGTTATCATCCATCACGCCCTTAATATAATGATTAAGTTCACTTATTGTAATATATTCTGGATTCATATAACACCTGCTTTATATTTATTAACTATTTACTTCTTTATGATTATGATAAACTTTATCTAATACTCCATTAATCATTTTACATACTTTTTCATCGGAATACTTTTTACTAAGTTCTACCGCTTCGTCGATACATGTAATATCCGGAGTGTCCGTATTAAGAATTTCATATATTCCAATTCGAAGGATTGCTTGATCAGTAAAACCTAATCTAGCTATTTCCCAATTCTCGAGATATTTATTAGCTAGCTCATCAATTTTTCCTTTTTCTTTGATAACACCTGTTACTAAAGTAGTAATAAATTTATTGTTCTCTGGTAATTGTTCATTAATTATATCTTTAATATCATAATTAATATTATTGTTATCATATAAAAACGCTTGATATAATATCGTCATTGCTTTATACCTTTGTTCATGCCTTGTCATAATACGTCACCTCGTTATAACAATCATAACACAAAAATAACACTTTGTCATAAAAAAACAAGAAAAAACTAAAGAAAATCTTTAGTTTAATTACACTTTTCTACATATTTTATTTCTTCGATCACTTTGGTTTCTAAGTTTCTCGTTATTTTAATAATTTGTTGTGGATTATCTACATTATTAACATAACCATAATCAATTAATTCTTGAAGGGAAACACAAGCATAACCAGACCTATTGAACTGTTGATTTGTTTCAATGACATAGCTCTTTGCTGCTTCATAGATTTGATTATTAACAGCTTCATTCATTTGGGTTAAAGAGGTTGCCATTGTTCCTCTAAGAATATAAAATGTAATTCCAAACACTACACCTATAATTACTAAAACTGCCAAGAGTTCCATTAATGTAAAACCTTTATTATTCATTTTTATCACTATTCTTTTTAGCAAAGTTATAGGCACTTTCAACCATTTCATTTAAATCATATTTTGCTTCCCAATGAAGAATCTCTTTGGCTTTTTTAGTATCGGCATAACACGTCGCTATATCGCCATCTCTTCTAGCCGTAATTCTATATGGCACAGAAACTTTATTTACGTCACTAAATGCTGAAACCATTTCTAAGACACTATAACCTTTTCCAGTACCTAAATTATAGTAATCAATTCCTTTATGTTTATCAATATATTCTAGTGCACTAATATGCCCTAAAGCTAAATCGATAACATGAATATAGTCCCTAACTCCCGTTCCATCTTTCGTATCATAATCGTTCCCAAAAACGTTTAAATGTGGTAACTCATGATTAGCTACTTTGACGATATACGGCATTAGATTATTTGGGATATCGCTAGGGTCTTCCCCCAAAAGGCCGCTTGGATGAGCTCCAATTGGATTAAAATAACGTAGTATAGCAATACTATAATCATTGTCGGAAATATAAACATCCTTTAATATTTCTTCAATATATAACTTGGTACTACCATAAGGATTCGTCGTATGAAGTTTAGCTGTTTCTGGTATTGGAAGAATCTCGGGATCACCATACACTGTGGCTGAAGATGAAAAGACAATCTTCTTAACCTTAAATTCATTCATTACTTCAAGTAAAGTAATTGTTGAATCTAAATTATTACGATAATACATTAATGGTTTTGCTACCGACTCACCAACCGCTTTAAAACCAGCGAAATGGATAACGGCATCAATTTTATTTTCTTTAAAAACTTTTCTTAATTTTTCTTTATCGCAAACATTTAATTCATAAAAATTAATATCTTTACCCGTAATCTTTTTTAAATTATCTAAAACAATGGGCTTAGAATTGCTAAAATCATCGACACATACCACATCATAACCATGATTGATTAGTTCGACAATTGTATGACTACCAATATAGCCCGTACCTCCCGTTACTAATACTTGCATTTTTATCCTCCTTAGAAAACTATTAATTAATAATTAGTATTCTTAATTTCAAAATATGATTGTGGATGATTACATGTTGGACATACTTTTGGAGCACTTTTACCAACGTGTACATGACCACAGTTACGACATACCCAAACGACTGATTCTTCTTTATTAAAGACTCTTTGATTTTTAATATTATCTAATAATGTTTTATATCTTGCTTCATGTTCTTTTTCAATTGCTCCGACTGCTTTAAATAATCTTGCTATTTCATCAAAGCCTTCTTCTTTAGCATCTTTACTAAATGATTCATACATTTCGGTCCACTCATAATTTTCACCATCTGCCGCATCCGTTAAATTAGTAATAGTATCTGGTATTTCTCCACCACAAAGTAATTTAAACCACATTTTAGCATGTTCTTTTTCATTACCAGCTGTTTCTTCGAAGATTGCTGCAACTTGTTCATAACCTTCCTTTTTTGCCTTTGATGCATAATAAGTATACTTGTTTCTAGCTTGACTTTCTCCAGCAAATGCTGTCATTAAATTTGCTTCTGTTTTTGTTCCTTTTAAATCTTTCATTTTATCTCTCCTTCTTTATTTTTCAATGCCATTTAAATATTCATCAATTGACATCATTTTTTCATCAATGTTTTTAAGGGTACGATATTCGCGATTTCCAGTAACTACTGGTTCTTTTTTCTCTTGAACATCATTAACAACTACTTTTTCATCATTACTATCCACTAGTTTAGCATTTTTAAAAGTATCGACAATTCGATCTTTAACAACAAATGAACCATTACTTTGACGATCCATAATTGCAATTTCGGTAAGTTTAATTGTTTTTTCTTCGGCAATTGATCTAACGGTTATTTCTTCTTTTGATGGAATGATATAACAATCTAATATCTTACTTGGATTACTCTTAATTTCTTTCATCAAAAGGATTCCTTTATTGGCACGGCTTGCTTTAGATATTTCTGATAATTTTAATCTTTTAGCAGTTCCCTTATCAGTAATAATAGTAATATATTCGCATTCTGGATTAAATAACATACTGCTTTTTACTTCATCATCTTTTAACTTAATTGATTTAACACCACTTGCTCTAATACCGACAACAGATACTTCAGAAATATCGTACCAAAGGCCATAGCCTTTTTGTGTAGCTACGAAAACATCATTATTATTACTATAATCGACCGCTATGACCATATCGTCAGTTGCTAATTTAATCATACTGATTTCTTTCGTATACCTACCTACTTTAAAATCACATAGTTTAGTACGTTTAACCATTCCATGCTTAGTAAATACCGTAATATATCTATCTTCATCAAAATTGTATACTGGCATTGAACCAATTACTTTTTCGTCGGAAGACATTGTAATAATATTACTTACGTGTTTACCAATATCTTTCCATTTAACTTCTGGTATCTCATAAACTGGTAAGTATAAATAATTACCCATATCGGTAAATACTAATACATTTTGTGTCGTATTAATATTATATAAACCAATAACATAATCGCCCTCTTTTAAACCAGTTGGCTCAGTATTAGCGCCATAACCTCTAACACTAACACGTTTAATATAACCTTCTTTGGTTACTACGACAATTGTATCTTCCTTAGGAATCATCTCAGTCGCATCAATCTTTATTTCTTCCACTTCTTCGATAATTGCCGTTCTTCTAGGAGTAGCATACTCTTTTTTAATCTTCTTAAGTTCTTCCTTAATAACAGTATTAAGCTTCTCAGGGCTAGCTAAAATAGCTTCTAACATAGCCATAATCTTTTCAAGATTATTTTTCTCTTCTTGCAAAATAACAATATCGGTATTTGTTAAACGATACAATTGCAAATTGACAATTTCAGTAGCTTGTTCTTCCGTAAATTCATATTTAATCATTAAATTTTCAATTGCATCAGCTTTATTTTTACTAGCTCTAATCGTTTTAATAACTTCATCTAAAATTGAAATTGCTTTAATTAAACCTTCGACAATATGGTATCTTTTTTTAGCATGTGCTAAATCGAAGCCAGTTCTTTTTGTAACTACTTCTTTTTGATGTGCAATATAGGCATCTAGAATTGGTATTAACCCTAATTGCATTGGTCTACGATTAACAATTGCAATCATATTGTAATTATAACTAATTTGTAATTCAGTATTTTTATATAGATAATTTAAAATATTTTTGGCATTAGCTTCCTTCCTTAATTCAATAGTAATTTGGAGACCATTCTTATCAGATTCATCCCTAACTTCGACAATGCCATCAATCTTTTTATCAATTCTAATTTCATCGATTTTTTTAACTAATAATTGTTTATTAACTTCATATGGAATTTCAGTAATAATAATCTTATTCTTTTCAATGGTTAATTTACTACGAATAAGAATTCTACCACGGCCGGTTTCATATGCTTCGTGAATACCACGAGCTCCGACTGCTTCACCACCTGTTGGAAAATCTGGCCCCTTAATATAATTTAATAAAGTGTCTAATCTACTATTTGGATTATCAATTCGATAGATTGTCGCATCGATTACTTCACCCAAATTATGTGGTGGAATATTAGTTGCATATCCCGCTGAAATACCCGTCGTACCATTTACTAATAAATTAGGAAATCTACTTGGTAAAACCGTTGGTTCTAATAATGTATCATCATAGTTTGGAGCAAAGATAACCGTATCTTTATCAATATCGCGAAGCATTTCATTACTAATCTTAGAAAGTCTTGCTTCGGTATAACGACTAGCGGCTGCAGAGTCCCCATCGATTGATCCATTATTACCTTGCATATCGACAAAAGGTTCACGCATTTTCCAGTCTTGACTCATACGAACAATCGCATCATAAATTGATGAATCACCATGTGGATGATATTTACCCATAACATCACCGACTGCTCTAGCCGATTTTTTATATGGTTTATCGTACGTATTCTTTTCTTTATACATCGAATATAATATTCTTCTTTGAACTGGTTTTAAGCCATCCCTAACATCAGGAATAGCTCTATCTTGAATGATATATTTTGAATATTTACCGAATCGCTCTCCCATTATTTCTTCAAGGGAATATTCATAGATTCGCTTTAATTCTTCTTCCATCATACTTTTCACCCTAGACTTATCATAACATAAAATTACTTGGCTTTCAACAAATTAGACTTGCTATTTGACAAAAAAATTACCAATTTATAAATAATTGGTAATTCTTATTTGTTAAAATACTTAAGGAAATAGATAGCCACTAAAACGACTAAGAGCAATCCAAAGATAAGCAGTAATATTTTAAAGAAAAATTTATTATTATTCTTATCTTCGATTTCTTCTTCTTCTTCGTCTTCTTCCTCATCTTCATCAGTTTCCTCAGCATCAAAATCATTCTTACTAAACTTATATGTGTTACTGTAAAAACCTAATGTGTTATCTTCCGGTAACTCTTCATCTTTGATTGGTGCACTAACGGTTGTTTTTTCATTATCACCCTTTAAATCAGATAATATTTCTAAAGATAAATTGGCCGTCTTCATTAGAGATTCGTCTTCTTCCAAAGCCTCTTCCTTGATATCTTCATACATTTCTTTAACCTGTTCTATATTTGTCTTTCTACTATCAAGCCTTAATTTCTTTAAGTAATCTCCTGAAGATAATGTCGGTTCAATTAATTCTGGTTTCTTATTCTCGGAAGTTGCTTTATTCAACAATTCATTAATATCATAAATTTCTAGAGCTTGTTCTTGTTCTTCTAAAATTTTTTCTTTTCTAATTACGCTATTATTAGTAGGTGTTCCATTACTTCTAATTTCGTCTAAATCTTTTTGCTTGCGATAATCTTGTCTGCTCGTTATTTCTTTTTTTAATTCCGCAGGCGTAATCTCTCTTGCATTTGATGGTACGATCAAATTTTCAAATTCATCATATGCATTATATATCTGTTTATATAATTCTTTATTCTTATCGCTTCTTGTAGGTATTGCTTCTTCAGTTGTCACTTGTTTATATTTATCCATTCGGCTACTCATACATTCACCTCGTATTCACAATTATAATAACATACTTTTTTTATAACTAAAACATTTTTTATTGATTTTTTGATACTTTACACTTATAATTAAGTAAAGAAAGAAGGTCTATAAATGAAAGCAAAAGTAAATCAAGATAAATGTATCGGTTGTGGAAATTGTGTTGCTCTATCTGAAAGCCAAGTATTTGATTTTAATGATGATGGTTTAGCACATTGCATTCTTGAAGATATTCCTGCTGACTTAGAAGATATTGCTAAAGAAGCTATTGAAGAATGCCCTACTGAAGCAATTGAAGAGGTAGAAAAATAATAGAACATAAAGTTCTATTTTTTCTTACAATAATTTTTTAATTTACAATTAATACAATCGGGATTAGTAGCCTTGCAATAATATCTTCCAAATAATACCAATTGATGATGCGTTTTACTCCATCTATCTTTTGGTATTTTTTTCATTAGTTTATTTTCGATCTTTTTAACATCATCATTTTTACTAGCAAGTCCTAATCTCTTACTAACTCTAGCAACATGTGTATCAACTGCAATCGCTGGTTCTTCATAAATATTGGATAAGAAGACATTAGCGGATTTATGGCCTACACCCGGTAATGATTCAATATATTTCCTATCGTTTGGAACACAATCATATCCATCATCACATAGCTTATTGGCAATTTCGTGTACGTAAACTGCTTTTCTACGAAATGTTCCAATCTCTTTTATAATATCCTCAATATCACTTATCTCTGCTTCACTTAATGTTTTGATAGAGGGATATTTCTTAAATAATACTTCTGTTACTTTATTAACTCTTTTATCAGTTGTCTGAGCACTTAACATAACGGCAATTAATAACTCGTAATCTTTACGATAATTTAATTCACATTTCGGATTAGGATAAAGACTATCCAAATAATCTAATACTTCACTAATCATTTAACCAATCCGTTTCAAAAACATCAATTTTTTCTCTCTTAGTACGATAATTTTCTTTATCTTTTAATATATCTTCTTTTGTCTTATATCCTTTTTTATGCCAGCTATTTAAAATGCTATCGATATAATTCAAATTACTAACTCCATTTAAAACCGCTTCTTTTAAGGCTAACGTAATCATTTCAATACTATTGTTACTAACCCATTCTTTTATTTTTTCATATTCCATTGGTGATAGAGTTCTACCCAATTCATTTTCAAAAACACTAAAAATAGAATTATCGATTTCTTCATCTGCTTTTTTATCTAGCGCAATATTTGATAGTTTATCATATAAAGAATCTAAGGATATATATTCATATGCTTTCTTATCTTTCTTTTCAATTATTAAAGATAAAATATTCTTATCACATAATGAATCGATTAATTTCATAATATTACGTTTATTCCCATTGATTACCCTAGCAAACATCTCAGGATCATAAACAACTTTATCCCCTTCATTCATAATAACCATAATGATTATTAATTCTTCATCAGTAATTCCCAATGCTTGGTAGTTACTAAGTAATATCCTTGGTATATATAATGGTCTTTCTTTAATTAAATTAATAATATTATTCATATTAACCTCCCACCACAATCTCATCTATTTTTTCATAAGTATATAAATCATAATAGACATAATATAGTTTATTACCCTTATAATAATCTTTCATATACATTGGTTGCTTATCAAATATAATATCATACTTTTCATTGTTTTTGTGGATTAATATGCGGTCAACTTTTAAAAGCTCAACATATTTTTTATCAAATATATATAAATTGTCATCATCCATAACAATATAATTATCACCATAGACATTTAGATAAACTATTTTTTCGACATCTGTTTTTGTCATAATTTTCTTTTCTAAAATACTATTTGTTTTATAATCACGATATACCACATACAAGATTAATAAAAAAACAATTATAAGTATACTTAGAAAAATTTTAATTAATTTCCTCATATCTAAATTATAGCATCTTTTTAATAAGAAAAAAAGCCATTTTATTGGCTTTCTTATTATCTAGAATATGTTTTAGTTTCTTCAGCACATCTATCGATTACTGTAAAGATATTTGATACGTATTTTTCTGAAGTTTTTAGAATTTGGAACATATCAAAGTTTTCTTTATTTAAGTAATTTCTAGCAATACCATCAGCAATTGTAGCAATATTTACTTGAGCTACAAATCCTACACCATCGTCTAATTTAGATAAGCTTCCGCTATTTAAATCAGTTAAGAATTCACTAACAATTTGGTTAACTAAATCCTTATCTCCTTGATTAACAGCAGCAGCGATTCGATCAGTGTATTCTTCAATTTTTTTCATTTGCTCTCTTTGTTCACCATAGATTGCATCGCTTACTCTAATAAACCCTTCAGTACTATGGGTTGCATTCCATACTGTAAAGTTATGCATAACTGATGCTCCAATTACTTTTGCAGCATCATTTAAGAATTCCTCTTTTGTTTGACCAGCCGCAATTTGACTTAGTAATTCTGGATTTTCTTCAGCTAATAAATCAACATTAGCAATTGCTACAAATTCTGTAATATCTTCAGTACTAACATTGGCTTTAGCATATGCTTCATTATACATATCAGCATATGTTGCAACTAAATATTCAAAATTATCATTTGTTAATTCTTCATATATTGGTGTTTCAACTTCAGCAACTGGTGCCTCAGTAATTACTACTGCTTCATTGTTTGCATAATCATGTGTAACATCCCCAGTTTGTGCTTCTCTTGCTTCAGGAGTTGCCGTTTCAGTTATATTTTTTGTTGAAGTTGATGATAATTCAATATTACCCTCTTTAGCTTCTTTATATAACTTCCAACCGCCAGCTAAAAGTAATACTACAGCTGCTCCAGCAATAAAACCACTAACTCCACTACCTGATTTTTTAGTAGTTTCGTTTTCGACATATACAACTTCTTCTTGAGGTGCTACTCTAACGGTACCATCAGCCTTAAGGGTTTCACCAGAAGCATATGTTCCTTGTGCCTTTTCAGCATGTAATTTAGCTAATTCAAGTTCTTTAATTGTTGCTCTAGCTGCTTTTTCTCTATCAGCGGCTTGTTCTTTTAATTCGCCATATAAAGCTTTTTCATTAGCAGCCACAGCTTTCTTTTGTTCTTCTTCATCTAGCATTCTATTAGCTGCATCCATAAATTTATCAATATTATTCATTATTATTTGCCCCCTTCGATTTCTCTAGTTCTGCCGGTTAATTTATAACCTGCATCTAATAAACTCTTATCGTTATTTGATGGACTCCATTTATAATCAATTGTTCCACCGTTGTAATCTCTAAGTCTATATCTATAATAAGTTACTTTCTTCGTGTCTTCAATTGTAATTGTTTGATTTACTTTTTTATAACATTTAGTACCTTTTTGTATTTGACCAGATGGACATGTTGCAGGTTTTGTTGTTGTGCTTGTTCCAGTCTTAACGCAAGTATTACCTGATTGTATATATCCACTTGGACATGTTGCAATCTTCGTTGTTGTTTTATATTTAACACAAGTATTGTTTAATTTTGTGTATCCACTTGGACATGTTGCAGGTTTTGTTGTTGAACTTGTTCCAGTCTTAACACAAGTATTATCTGATTGTGTATATCCGCTTGGACATGTTGCAATCTTCGTTGTTGTACTTGTTCCAGTCTTAACGCAACTATTTCCTGATTGTGTATATCCGCTTGGACATGTCGCTGGTTTAGTTGTTGTTGATGTGCTAGATTTAACACATTCATTACCTGATTGTGTATATCCACTTGGACATGACGCTGGTTTAGTTGTTGTTACAGTTGTTGTTTTATACTTCTTCGTATAAATTGTATACGTATAATACCATTGGAATGCACATGTACTGTTACATTTATATTGATAATCAGCAGATGTTTGTACATAATGATATGTAGCTGTATCCCCTGGTACATAAGATCCACTACCAGTACCATAGTATACTAATTCATAATCTGTCGTACTTGTTGTTGTTTTGCTATAGTTACAAGTAAAGCCACTTCTACTTGTAAAGGTATATCCTGATACACTTGGACATACTGGATCAGCAGTGCTTGTTGTTGTTTTACTATAACTACAAGTAAAGCCATCTCTTCCTGTTAATGTATATCCTGATACACTTGGACATACTGGATCAGCAGTGCTTGGATTAGTTTGTTTATAACTACAAGTAAAATCATTTCTTCCTGTTAAAGTATATCCTGATACACTTGGACATACTGGATCAGCAGTGCTTGTTGTTGTTTTACTATAAGTACATACACCATCCTTATTAGATATTAATGTATATCCTGATAGACTAGCACATACATTAGCAACGCCAGCATATTGTTCTTGAGTAACTATTTGCTCATATGTATATGGCTCATAAACTGATTTAGTTTCAACGTCTCTATAATTAGTTTTATCTACAAAAACAGTTGACCAACTAGACCATGGTCCCCAAGGACCCCAAGCTCCACCAGTTGATTTGCTATATTCATATTCTATAGCTTTTTTAGCAGGAACTTCCTTCTTTTCACATATATCTGTATTGCAGTAATTGTAGCATCCCATAATTGTTTTAATGAATGCTTTTTCTTCACCACAGTCTAGATATACTTTCATTTGATATTCAGTTTCAAGTTTTTCAATAGCCACATATGATTTCTTTGCAGAACATGCTTGACCATTTTTATCCTTTACTTCCAACATCAAATTCTTCTTGTACATCTCTTCAAGTGTCATCGTTTTGATTTCGCCAACTTTTTGTGGCAATCTTTCTGTTGTAAAATAGCTCTTACCAACATCTTTCATTCTTTCAACATTTTGTGTAAAAATACCATCAGTAAGAACATTGATTCCGTTAGACATATCTTTTGTGGCACTCTTCATAGATAATTGAAGCAACCATATTGTGAATAGTACAAATATGATTATAATTATTATCTTGATGAATAGACTAGTCCAACTAAATCTTTCTCTTTCCTCGTACATATATAATTCCCCCTTCAAGAAAATCGCTCACTATAATAACACAAACAATATGATTTGTCAAACATTTTTTCACTTTTTTAAATGTTTTATCAAATAAAAAAATATTGCCTCAGCAATACTTTTATTACCTTTTATTAAATATTGATAGTATTTTAGCCACTACCGTTATTACTTCATTGCTTTTATTAACCGCAACATTTTTTCCTAAGGCTTTGCCACCAATCGTTAAAGCTGATATTAATGATGTTACTAGTAATGTTATTATTAATGGATTAATATTCGTAAGAGTTATTACAATTGCTACGATTGCCACGCCAGCACTCCCCGATATAATACCACAAATATCACCAACAACATCACAGCAAATACTCGATACCTTGGAAGCGTTCTTGACTAATTTAACCCCGACTTTTCCGCCACGCACCCGTCTTGCAGCCATCGAATGAAAAACAGTTGCATCGCCACTTGTTGCTGCAACCCCAATTATATCAAAAACTATTCCAAGTAAAATAAAAATGAATGTTACAATTATTGATACTAAAAGATTAACATTTTTTAGAACTATTTCAGCTAAAAAGGACATAGCTAAAGATAATCCAAAAGCTAATAATGTTACAATTAATATCCATTTATTTTTATTTTTCATTTTTTCCTCCATAAAAAAAACCAATGGCTTATAGATATGATTAACTTTGAGACTTAGGTCAAGTAGGTTTTCCCTATCTTCTACATACCGTTACCAGTATTGCGGTTC
>ONWZ01000158.1 GCA_900321645.1 uncultured Eubacteriales bacterium
TCAATTTTTCTGAAGGGTATGCTTTACTTTCAAAGGCGATTCTTGTTGAAAGGGTTTCATATATTTTTGATTTTGCTCTTAATGGTAGGGAGAAGTCTACCCTTTTGGCTATGGTCGCTTAATCGTAATTTGTGCATTTTGACGAATGTACCTCTTTTATGCTCATTTATAGCAGTACAAATAAAAAATACATTATTTTTTAATATAAATTGTTAAAAAATAATTAATATACATATAATTAGATTGACTAAAACATCTGATTAGTTTATAATTAAAACGTGTAATAGTGGCGTGGGTATTTAACCGACGATAACTAACTGTTTATCAAAATCATGAGATACTATTTTGAGAGGTGATTATCACCATGACCTATTCGTCTTTAGGCAAAATAATAAGGATAAGAAAAATATTTTCCAAGGCATCATAAGAAAGACTTCGACATTCTGATTCCAGCTTCAGCATTTTCCTACAGGTTTTGAAAAACATTTCGATATCTCAACGTTTACCATAGGCTCTGTCATGAAATAGCCTGAACAAACGCCTTCAACAAATATCGTATAACCGAGATTATTTTTAGCAAAATGTTCAACTTGTTTTTCAACAGAGTTTTTTTACGCTGAGTAGGATTTTTTAGACAATTTGTAATTGTTATTTTTGCTATGAATGGAGTGACGGGATTGTTACAAAATAAAGTGTTTTTTATTTTTACTCCGATTGATACAAAATATCAAGATGCTTTAACCCATTATGCTCCTTCTCTAGGTCTTGTTGCCTTAGAAAACTATTTATATATCCATAATATATCAGTTGAAATAATTGATGGGAGTGTTATTTATTCAAAAGAAGAAATTATTGATTTATTATTGAGAGAAAAGCCTTTATATGTTGGTCAAAGTGTACAATTGATTTCATATAAAAATTCACTTGAAATAGCTTCTGTTGTTCATTCTTATGGTGGGAGAAATGTTTTAGGAGGTCACCATGCAACACAAATGTGTGATGCTATTATGACAAATCACGGAGATATAATAGACTATATTATTGTTGGAGATGGAGAATTAGCATGGTATTCTTTATTGTTAGGAGTAAAAATTCCAGATATTCCTAATATTGTGTATAAAAGCAATGGAGTCATTTATCATAATAGAATACTTGAGTTGGATTTAAATAGCTTACCAACTATAGATTATAGTAGAATAGACTTAACCCCATATATGCATAATTTATCAAAATCGAATTTTTCTGATAATGTATATACTAATTATTTGCGTGTTTATTCTCATAAGGGGTGTGGTAATAGAATTAATGGAAATGGATGTATTTTTTGTGGAAGAGCTGATCGTAATGTAAGGTTTAAATCACCACAGAATTTTTGGAGAGATATTTTACACTGTGTTAATGAGCAGAATGCTGATTACATTTTTGATGTTGGTGATGATTTCCTTTTTTCAACTCAGTTTCTTGTTGAAATGCTTGAGATAAAACCGAAAAATTTAAAAAAATATGATATGGGGATTTTTGGAAGGGCAAATAGAATTACTCCTTACTCATCAGAATTATTGCGAAAAATTGGAGTTGTAGATGTTACTATCGGTTTTGAATCTGGTGATAATTTTGTATTGAAAAATTGTAATAAAGCTTTTTCTTCGCCTGAACAAAATATTAATGCGGTTGATTATTTAACTCGTGAAGGAATTGATATTACAGCTAGCTACGTTTTAGGTATGCCTGGAGAAACTAAGGAATCTGTAAAAAATACTATAGCTAATGCAAAAAAAGTTGTTGAGATGATAAATAAACGTCTTGGAAGACAACCAAAAGAATTAGTTGCCAATCTTTTAGAACCTACTCCTGGTTCGCCTGCGTATAAGGCTTTAGTGAATGCATACCCAGAAAAGTATTATCTTAAAGATTTCATTGACTTAGAAGAAATGCAGAGAGATTATTTTAAACTTTTTTTTGGATTAGATACTTTGCAAAAATACCTCTCTTTTCGAAGTATGTTGTCCGAAGCTGCCAAAGAAATACATAGCATGGTTGGTTTTAGTGATGCGCAAGGTTGGTTATCACAAGAAATATAGGAAGTTTGTTTTTAATGCCGTGATAGTGCATCAAAAGAAAGATATCTATGTAAATTTGTTATTTATTTTTATGCTTTACTAAGATGTTTTTAATTATCATTATTTCTTATTACACAGATATAAAATAGCAGAAAGGAAGTTATTATTTTGAACAGTGAATTATTAGCGACTATTTCATCTTTAGCATGGAAAGTTATTAAGGAAGGAACTGTGTTGACTTATAATTTTTTATCAAAAAAGCTAAAGGAGAAAAACACAAAAATATCGGATGATGATATTAAAAAGATCGTAGAGATTATTAACGGAACTCCTGAATGTTATAAATTAAACGAACTACTCGTTCAGGGATATTTAATGTCAAATGAAGAATTAAAATCTATTATTGATCGATATAAAAATATTGATCAAAATATTATTGTTCAGTATTCCTATGGTAGCGGAGATAATATTGGTCATGACAAAATTATTAAAGGTAAAGAATAGGGATGTTCACAGATTCATTATTTGGTAGTTTTAAAAGACACGAATTTATTGAGATACCAGAAGGTTTTTCATATTATGGTAGTGACGAACTTGATCCGTATTCTAGTGAGAAAGAGAAACCCTTACGATGTATATATCTATCGACATTTAAGATTTCTAAATATCCAACAACTGTTAGTCAATTTGTTTACTTTTTAAATGATACGGGAAAAACTGATTTGGTTAACTCATCTTTAGTTTTAAAGAATTCGATTGGTTATGTTATTTCCAAAAAAGGATATGAGGATTACCCAATAACAGGTGTTTCATGGGAAAATGCCAATATGTATTGTAATTGGTTGAGTTCGAAGTTAGATCAAAATGTAGTTCTTCCTAGTGAGGCTGAATGGGAAAAATGTGCGCGTGGTGAAGATTCTCGTATTTGGCCATGGGGAAATTTCTTTAGTCCTTCTTTTTGTAATTCCATTGAATCAAAAAAAGGTCTTTGCAATGTTTATGATTATGAAAATGGAGCATCTCCATATGGAGTAATGCATTTATCTGGCAATGTTTGGGAATGGTGTTATGATTATTGGCACGAAAATTCCCACAATGATATTGTATTATTTAATCCAATTAATTTGTTTCCATCTGGTCGTAGAGTTGTAAAGGGAGGATCTGCATATTGTACCAAGGAAGTCGTTAGAATTGCTTGTAGAGATTGGACAAATTCGATTAATCAGGGAGGGGGTGATGATGGTTTTAGAATTGCTATTCGCCCGTTATAAAGATAAGTTTTTTGAATTAAATCATAATAACAAGGCTGCATTCAGTCTTGTTAGTTTGTTTTTTTATTTGTAATTGGAGGATTTCATTATGAACTATGATTATAGAGAAAAGAAAATAGTTGCTGTATTAAACAATAAAATTGAAACAGGAATTGCACTCAATGTTTTAGGTCATTTAGCTATAAGTATTGGGAATTATGCGAAGGATCATATGGGGAGACCTATTCTTCATGATGCGTCTGGTGTCACACATCTTGGAATTGCAAGATATCCTTTAATTATTACTAAGGCAAATGAAAATAAAATAAGATTAGCAATTAAAGCTGCTCGTGATAATACTAACATTCTTTTTGCAGATTATCCACGTCAAATGTTAGAAACAGGACATGATGATGAATTAGCTGATAGTCTATTGCTAGTAAAGGAAGAGGATATTCAGTATTTAGGTGCGATTTTTTTTGGAAATTCAGAAGATATTAATTTAATTACAGGTAAGTTCTCTCTTTATAAATAATTGATTATGAAGAAAAACAACCAAAATCATTGTGGCAGTGGAGATAATGTAGCAGGAAATAAGTATGTGTATATTAATAAAGATAATGAATTATCAGATGAAGTGAAAGTCACACATAGTGATTTTTTATCTTATCTTATCAATGAGTTTTCTTATCTTCCGATGTTAGGAACAACACATGTACTTGATATTCAAAAGATTTTTATCTCACTTTCCGTATTGCCCGATAGCCCAACTGGTGATAAAATTAATATTGATACAAGAGGGTTATCTGTTGATACTCATATGGATGAGTTGTATCACAATAGAGATAATGGATTTCCTTACCGGTTATCAATGAATGATTGTATTTCACTAAGTAGTATTCTTTTATATAATAATTCTGTAATTTTAGGAGAACCTGGAGCTGGAAAATCTACGTTACAGAAACATTTATTAATTGATATATGCAATGGGAAAATATATAATGGTTTTCTTCCACTATTTATAAAATTAGCTGATATTTCAATTTATGAATCTGGATGTATTAAGAATTATTTAAAAAACAAGTATTTTTATTATTATTCAATGATAGAGCAATATCTTTTAAAAGGGAAGGCTATTATTTTTTTTGATGGATTAGATGAAATTTCACATAGGAATCAAAGAATTCTGTCTGATGAAGTAAATATTTTTTCTTCCTTAGGGAATAAAGTGTGCATTTCATGTCGAACCTCAGTTTTTCCTCGAGGAGTATTATCTAGTAATTTCAAATTTTTTGAATGTGTAGGGTTTAGCTTATCTCAAAGAAGGAAGTTTATTACTAATTGGTTTTCAGAAACTAATAAAAATATTAATAAAATATGGAAAGATATATATGAAAACCAGGTTACTAACGGATTATCTAGAAATCCACTTTTATTATCCTTAATTGCAATTCAATATGAAAATAACAATAATTTTAATGTTTCACAGAGAAGAATAGATATTTTTCTAGGAGCAATTGAGGCATTAATTAATAAAAAGGATAATCAGATTTGTATTAATCTGTCATTTGAATTAAAACTAAGTTTATTTGAGTTTATATCATACCAGATGTCAAATCAAAAAAAAGAAGTTTTATCTGTAAATGCGTTGTTTAAGATTATTGGTCAATGGCAGAACTCGATAAACAATACAGATGTTATGATTAATGATTTGTACGAATGGATTATTCACACGGGAATTATGATAATAAGTTCAGATGAAAATAATAACTTCCATAGTATTCGTTTTCTTCATTTGACATTACAAGAGGCTTTATCGGCAAATTATATTGTTAAAAATACTAATCCCAATGATTACATAAAAAGAAATTTTGGGATTCTTTATAGAGAAGAAACAATACGATTAGTGATGAGCCTTTTGTCAAAAGAGTCAGCTCAATTATTACTGAATTTTTTTGAAAAATTAACTGCTAATTATTCCTCACAAAATAGATCTCTTATTATTTTAATTGGAAGATATATTAGTGATTTAACTTATGGCGAATCGTGTCCTTTTTATAAGAATATATTTAAAAAGCTAATTGAGTTTTTAGATTATTATGATGATAACGATTATAGTGATTTGATAATTGCAATATCAAGTATTTGTGCTACAAAACAAAGTTATCTTTTGTATTTCATTCAAAAAATGAGCGATAATATTAAACAGAATAAGTTACTGTTATCTTATATTAATATATTAAAGTTGTCTCATTCAGAAGTAGCAGCAAAAGAATTGAAACGAATGCCAATATTATTAAATAATCTAAATGGAATTAGAAAAGAGAGAATAATTGAATTATCTGGTATTATTATAAATGCTCTTGAATTTTCATATGATGATGATTTTTGGAAGAATTTATATAGTAAATATGTTAACAAGAATAACAATGAATACGATTCATACCTTTCTGCCATTATTGCTCAATCTATGGCTAAAGTATTGTCAAATTCAATAAAAAATGCTATATTCAGTAAATTTGATAATTCTGGTATAAATATATTAGATTTATTTATTATTCTAAAATACGAAGACATATTCATTAATAACAAAATATTTTCTTATGTTTTTTCTTACAGCAAAGATTATTGTTTGTGCTGCTTTATTTCTAGTTTAACTGATGTAGAAATTGATTTAAGTATTTCAGATGTGGAAATAATACTTTCATCCTGTATTGGTGAATCTAAAATTGCCTCATATTTTTTATATAGTCCTATTATCTTTTCAGATACTTCTGCATCTATCATTCTTGAAAATATTGTTGCAGATATTAGTATCCCAAACATCGTTAGGTGTTCTGCATTAAGCAATTACTTAAGATTAAATAGAAATAATATCGCAAATATTATAAAAATGATTGATAGAATTATTGATGCAGGAATTGAGGATTATTTTATTGTTACTGTAAATACGTTATTTTTTACAACTTCCTCTTCATATGTTGAATGTGTTTTTAAAATATTTAATTCAACTGAAGTATCTGATTGTGTTAATTTTTTATTGATTAAGTTTTTAGAAGCCAATTATTTAGATAGTAATTATGTCTTAGAATGGTTATCTAATAAATCCTTAATATATATAAATAATGAAGAGATATATCTACATATATTGCTAGCTAGAGCTAAAAATCGAGATTATTTTGTTTTTGAAAGTCTTATTGATTATTATTTTAAAAATATTTCCAATAAGAATGAAACAAAAATTATTGCAATTTGTAAAGCTCTAACATATATTAACACGGAAGAAAGTACAGATGTGTTGATTGAAATATTAAGAAATCAAAATGATATTGTTATTATTAGTTCAGTAATTACTATGCTTGGAACTATCGCCTCATCCAAAACAGAAGATTTTCTAATCAACTGTTTAAATGAAAAGAATTGGCCCACAAATTGGCCAAAGGAGCATCTTGAATCAAAAAAAGGAGAACAAAGGCCAACGGATTCTAGAAAATTAAATGCTATTGTTGCTTTAACCAAAAAACGATCACAGAAGTGTGTTGATGAATTAAAATCACTTGCAAGTGATCCTGCCGAGAGTAGCATAATTCGAAGAGCGGCACATTTTGCAATTAAAACTATTTGTTGGGATACAAGTATGTTTAATTAATTTTTTGTGTAGGCGACTTATTTGATTGTTAACCCAATATGATTAGAGAAGCAATTAATTTTAATGGTATGACATTATTTCTTTACAAATAGCTAAGAATATGATTTCGTTCTTGGCCCTTCATACTTTATCCTTTTCTTTGATTAATGCGATGCAAATTTTGAGTATTGCCTATCTGCTATCTGGTACTCTTGAACGTTCCTCAATTCGGGGTGAAATCCAAACTGTGGAATCCAAATTCATCATCAAGAGCATCAAAAATGGTGTGCAGAATTTAGCATATCATCAAAAAAGCATCAATTCTTGAATCATCAGCGGCGCGGCTGGCAACA
>ONWZ01000139.1 GCA_900321645.1 uncultured Eubacteriales bacterium
AAAGAACATTTTGTTCATTTTGCCCCCCTTTTTCGGGTTGGCAGTTAATAATATACCAAACAATTTCCTCCTTGTCAACACTTTTTTCACTTTTTGTGAATTTTTGTAAACAATTGGAGATTTATTGTTTGGTATATATATTAACTAATTAATTGTTGTTACTTTTTATTCTTTTTGATAATACTGTAAGCAACAGTTGTACCTTCACCGGTAGCCGTTGTCAATTGGTAAACGTTTTTCTTAATGACGTCACCACAAGCATAGACATTATCGACATTTGTCATGCATTCATTATCGACAATGATGAAGCCTTTTTCTTTATTAACATCAAAGATGTCGGCACTAGGTACACTTCCAATTGATATAAATAGTCCAGAAATATCAATTTTTTCTCCTGTGTCGAGAAGAACAGATATTAATTTACCATTCTCTATATTATATTCAGCGACATTTGAATTATACACAATTTTTATATTTTTTTTGTTTTTTACATCATCAATTAATGATTGATCACCTCTAAAGGTATCTCCACGGAGAATCATTGTTACTGATTTACATATATCTGATAGATATAAGGCTTCTTCCATAGCAGAATTTCCACCACCGGCAACGGCGACATCTAACCCTTTATATAGATTGCCATCACATAATGCACAATAACTAATACCTTTGCCAGCATATCGTTCATCATCATTAAACAGCTTCTTGCTTAACCTGCCAGTTGCAATAACTAAATACTTACATTTTAATTCTCTACCACCAGCTGTATAGACAAATTTATCTGCTTTTGATAAATCTACTTTTGTTACTTTATCATATAAATACTCGATATCTAATTCTTCAACTTGTTTATAAACTTCACTACCTAAGGTTGGGCCATCTGTTTTGATAAAGCCTGGATAATTTTCAATTGTATTAATTTTGTTTAATTGTCCTCCAGGAGCGCCTTCTTCGATAACTAGGGGATTTAATCCTCCTCTTTTTAAGTAGATGGCACAAGTCATACCAGCAATACCTGAGCCAACAATAATTACATCTCTTTCTTCCATTATTTCTTTACCTCTTTCTTTATTTTAATTAAATTTATAATAATACCAATTATTCCTAATATGATTAAGATAAGTGATACTAATTGACTTACTCTAATTCTTCCAATATATAAGCTATCGGTTCTGAGGCCCTCAATTAAGAATCTACCAATACCATACCAGATAAAATATGTATATGTCGTAATACCTTCTTTTCTTTTGATTATTTTTCTAATGATTAATAGTATTATAAAACCTAATAGGCACCATAATGATTCATATAGGAATGTTGGATGATAATAGGCACCATTAATATGCATTCCTTTAATAATAAACGATGGTAATTTTAAACTTTTTAAGAATGTCAAAGTTACTTCGCTACCATGGGCCTCACCATTAAAGAAATTTCCCCATCTGCCGATAGCTTGGGCAATAATTAAACCTGGTGCCAAAACATCAGTTGTTTTAATGATACTTTGTTTATGTTTTTTTGCATAGTAGATAGTAAAAATAATTCCAACGATGATTCCGCCATAGATAGCGAGGCCACCTTCCCATACTTTTAAAATATCTAACAAATTATATTTATAGCTATCAAACTCAAAAATCACGTAATATAATCTTGCACCAATAATACCAAATATTATTAAATAGAATATTAAATTATCAAAATAAGTTTTTTTGTTTTGCCTCTTGGCTTCTTTCATAATAATATAGTAGGCTGTTAATACACCTAATAAGATCATAATTGAATACCAATATATTGTTATTTTACCAACTGAAAAGAATTCTCTATTCATAGTATCAATCCTTTAGTAAATACATTATAACATAATTACCTTTCATTTTTAAAGTGTTTCGACATCTTTTTATTTTTTATGTAAAGAAAAAAAGCGATTACTCGCTTAATTTTAATATGAATCGATATTAATACGGACTCTTTTATTCTCTTCAGTTAAACTTGAAGCTGCCGCCACGATTGTTCTGATACTATTAATTGTTTTACCACTTTTGCCAATTACTCTACCCATATCATCTGCAGAAATTAAAACTTCAATTTGAATAGTATTTTCTTCTTCTGTTTCAAATTCTTTAACAGATACTGATTCAGGATCAGCAACTAGTTTCTTGATAATGGTTTCTGTTAAATTTACTAAATCCATTATTTACCTGATTTAGAATCATGAAATTTCTTCATAATTCCTTCTCTACTTAATAGATTCTTAACAGTATCAGTTGGGATAGCTCCTTTATTTAACCAATTAAGAGCTAGCTCTTCGTTAATTTTTACTTCAGCAGGAGTTACTAATGGATTGTATGTTCCAATTAATTCGATAATTTTACCATCTCTTGGACTTCTTGAATCAGCAACTACTACTCTATAAAATGGAGCTTTCTTAGCACCCATT
>ONWZ01000138.1 GCA_900321645.1 uncultured Eubacteriales bacterium
TTACTTCCGTATAACTATTTTCATAATCAGGTATCGTATCCCCATTACCAGTTTTTAAAACGCCATCTTTAGCAACAACTTCATAATTATCTACCCCATATTCGTAGTATGCTCTGGCATTATCAAAATCAAGATAACTAACATCATATTCTTCATATTCTCTTCTTTGTTCATTTTTATATGGATCATATACTCTAACAATCGTCTTACTCGAAGGAGCATTACCTAAAAATACTTCTTTAGTTTCAGTGCTAACATCATCCGTTGTTGATGAATACACTTCAGTTGTTTGCAAATATTTGTCGCCAGTTGCTCCATTTTTAGCTAGTTTTTGAACTCCAATACCACCGCCAATCATAATTGAAGTAGCAACTAAGAATGAGATTAATCTTTTCCTAATTTCTTTTTTGTTACTCTTAATATTATCGGCATAGTGTTTACAATCGTCAATATTATCGGCATAATCTCTCGCAAGGTTTTTTATCTGCGGACGATTATCTTTTATCTTTTCTAATAATTCCATGGCTTTTTCATTGATCATTACCTTAAAACCATTATTACCATCATGAATAAGTAATCCCTTAATTAAATCTAAATCAAAGTAACTACTACTAATGCCGGCTTTTCGAATTTCAAATAACTTTTGTCTAATAAAAGCATTTTCTTCATTTTTTAAATCTATTTTTATTAAATCCCGTTTGATGATTGTATTAAAATATGAAACATTAATATCTTCATTCTTTATATATGAATATAGTTGACTACCACCAGTCATTATTAATTCTAATTTAATTAAATCATAGGCTGTTTCATAAACTAATTCCACAATATGCTTTTCATTATCATAATCCATTGTATCTGATTTAATGATTTGTTTTAAATTATAAGCCATCTCGCTAACATATTCCTTAAGTTCTTGATTAGTTATATGTTTATCATTAAGACGCATATTTAACCACTCACAAGAGTTAAGTACTTTAAAATAGACATCATATTTTTCTAAATGATTGATTAAATTATTTAATTCTTTAATTCCATTAGAATAATCCATTTCATAATTGGCACGCGCTAGTCCCCCACTATGCGTATTTTTAACACTTGTATTAACACTATGTGAAATACTTTTTAAAACAGCTTCATACTCGGTCATATTAAAACCAATTTCACGAATGTTGGTAATCATTAATTCAGCGGCCTGATATAAACTTTTATATTTAATTGCTAAATCGGTTGTTTGCATCATTCTCCCCCTAAAACTAGTTATATATAATAATACATTTACATACTTTTGTCAAAGAAAAAAGAGCATTGCTGCTCTATTTATAATCTATTTTTTATGTAATTATCCATAAATGGATTTTTTTATTAAAGTCTTTGCTCTACCAAATTCCTCTTGCTCTTTGTAAATGTCATGCATATCAACATTTGCAAAATTAGTTTTACTATCTACATTACCGGATTCAGATACAAAATATCCTCCCTTGGAAGTATATTATATATCGAATTAATTTAGAATACAATTGTTCTATATTAATTTTACATACTACTTTACAAAAAATAACTTATTATTAAAATAAGTTATTTTCGTAAATATTTAATTAAGTCATCAAAGTTATATGAATACTCTACTTTTTCTTCCATATCTTTAATCTTATATACACCACTATTTACTTCATTTTCACCAATAATCATCACATATTTAATATTATTTTTTTCAGCATATTCGAAGCACTTACCAACCTTTTTCTTATTCATTTCAATAAGGACGCGATACCCTTCTTCTCTTAAAAGAGAGGCTAATTTTAATGTATCAATATTGGTATCAAGTGGCACCATATAAATATCAATTAATCTAGTTTTCTCCATTTCCTGTTTTAAGATAACAAAGATGGGCTCAAGTCCAAATGATAATCCAACAGCCGGATAACTATTACCATTATTCATAAAATTAGTAATTATCTTATCATATCTTCCCCCACCGCCAATGGCAGATGTCATTCTTTTCTGTTTGTCATAAAATTCAAAGACAATTCCAGTATAAATTGATAATCCTCTAGCTAATGTTGGAGTAAATTCACATCTATCTTTGATATTTAATTCAATCAAATAACTATTAACTTCATCTAGTTCAGATACGCCTTCCTTAACTAAATCATTATCTATTTCTTTGTATTCGTCATATTTCATTTCAAATAATTTAAATAATTCATTAATTGTTTTATCACTAATATTTAATTCTTTCAACATATCAATTAATTCATTACGACTTACTTTTTCTAATTTATCAATTATTCCGATAACGCTATCTGTTTTTTCTTTAGGAATACCTGCATATTCAATAAGTCCACTCATTAATTTGCGGTTATTATATTTAACAACTGCATCGATTCCTAATTCACGGTATGTATTAATAGCCATTAATATTTGTTCTGCTTCAATATACCTGTTATCAATACCAACTACATCAACATCACATTGATAAAATTCTCTTGTTCTTCCTGCTTTGACTGGGCCATTACGAAAAACTCTTCCTATTTCATATCTACGAAATGGCAAAACTAAATCTTTATTAAGTCCTACGACTTTACAAAATGGTACCGTTAAATCATATCTAAGTCCTAAATCTCTTTCGCCTTGATCAGTTAAACGATATATTTCACTAAGAATTTCGGCATCATCACTATATTTATAACTCAAAAGTTCATAATAGTTCACGATCGGTGTTTCGATTGGTAAATAGCCATATCTCTCAAAATTCTTTCTTAGGATATCTAAAATATCGTTTCTAATTCTCATATCACTAGGCATGTAATCATAAGTGCCTTTAACATTCATAAGTTTCATATTTATCACCTCATTCATTCATTTGTATTATATCATATGATTATTATTTTTTAAATTATTACGATAATTCTTTTATTATTTTTTTATATACTTCGATTATCTTATCATAGCTATCCCTTAAAATATATTCATCACTTTGGTGTGCTGTTATCGGTCCTGGACCAAGAATCAAAATCTTTTTATTATCGATTAATGAAGCCTCTGTAACATAATTTAGCCCCATACACTCAGCATCACAAATACTCATAATTATATTTTTAAATTCATTTGATTCCGTCATGGCTGATGATAGATTATTAATTATATTAACTGAAGCCATATATTTCTTTGCAAGTTTATATATCTTTGTTTTAATCTCTTTTTCTTGCTTTCTATCGATTGTTCTAAAGTCAAAGGATACTTGACAATTATCAGCAACTTTATTTATGGCATCCCCGCCCTTAATTTTCCCTAGATTGAACGTCGTATATGGTATTTCATATAAATCATTCTTTGTTTCTTTAATTGATTCACTATAATCTTTTAGTTCGTTAATAAATGAAACGGCTTTATATATGGCATTATCACCCTTCATTGGCTCGCTAGAGTGAGCGCTCCTACCGACAAAACTAACCTCAAATTCCAGACAGCCTTTATTAGCAAGTGCGGGCACATTATAAGTAGGCTCTGGAAAAACTAAAATATCAGGGAATTCTTTTCTAATAAGTAACTTTCTCATACCTTCAAAATTTATTTCTTCATCATAGGTAAAATAAATTGTCACTGGATACTTATTATCTATTTCCATTAAAGCATTGATTAATGCCGCTATTCCACCCTTCATATCAGCTACTCCTAACCCATACATTCTATCACCATCGATAGTTAATTTAAATGGTTCATATGTCCAAAAAGGAGAACTATTAACCGTATCAGTGTGACATACAAATCCTAAATTACCATTTCCTCTTTTAGCAACCAATACGCTCTTATTATCATCACCAAATTCTTCAAATGAGAAACCGAGTGGTAATAATATGTTTTTTAAATAATCTCGCATACTTTTATTTTCTAAATCATTAATTGTATTTATTTTAATTAAATCTTTAAGTATTTCACTTCTCATAATTACCTCCATTATATTTTTATAACAAAAAAATGCTATACAGTAGTACCTGTATAGCATATATGTCAATAATATCTAATACAAGCACTACAAATAGCACTTGTACCTACAACATTTTTTTAATGTCGTATTAACAAGTGCAGATTATTATGACGATGATGCTTTCTTATTATTATTTTAAACATAATAATCGCTTCCTTTCACAAAGTATATTACCATTTTTTTAATTTAATGTCAAATTAATACTGTTTAATCTCAATTGCGTCAATCACGCTACCATTACCAGCGTATCCATTATTATAATCATTAGTATTATAATTTTTGCCATCTACCCACGGTAGCCATCTTTTTTTGTTTTTAACATGGACACGATATTTGACATTGCCTTGAATTGCGACATCCGTTATCGCTCTTCCCATAATCCCAGCATAATCACTACGACCCGCAACTTCCGGTAACCATTTGCCATTAACTCTCGCACGATACCTATATTTATCAACATACAATGCATCCATAGTTACACCAAATACTCCCGCATAATCATTATCAGAAAAACTAACATTTGGATACCATTTTCTTTTTAAGCCGTGGCTTTGATATAATTTTCCATTATCTTCATACTGTGTACCCGTATATTTTTCTACTTCACTGACACTGATATGAAAATAATCGTATGGATTAGTCCAATATGATCCATTTCCTCTTGATTCATCACCATAGTATGTTCCATTCTTTCTTATATCTAAATGAGTATAATTTTTATCAATATAAGCGACTCCGGTAAAACCAAGTTCATATGCGACACAACAAATAATTTTACTTGGAATTATTTTCCCATCTTTATCATAATAACAGCAATCTACTGCTAATCCTTCACTATGTCTTCCCGCAAAGCCATTTTGCTGTTTGTCATAATATGCACATCGGTACCCAGAAGAAATAATACATTTACTGGCATGTACTTTAGCAAATAAAACTTCTAATTTATCTATCAACTCTTTTGATATCCTTGTAATAGCGCAATGTGGACACCTAAATTCATTTGAATTAAAATGATTTGTTATTTGCGTATTTGCTGGATACTTAATAACCCCCATATCATCACCTCTAATGCATTATATGAAAAAAGAAAATAGTCTTATATTTTAAAAGACTATTTTCTAATAAAAA
>ONWZ01000137.1 GCA_900321645.1 uncultured Eubacteriales bacterium
ACTTTATAATTACCAATACTATTTACATCAATATTATTCTCTATAGCAACATCTGGGGTTAAATCTTTGCCTTTATCATCTGTTCCTGTATAACCAGGCTCGACATATTCTTCACCTAGATATAGGGTAATATTACTATCACCAACTAAGGTAATGTAATATAATCTATCTTCATAGACAACTTGTTTATTACTTAACTTAACAATTAAGAAGATAATTAATATGATTAAAATTAGTGATACAGCCATAAGTAATATCATTTTATTCTTATTAGCATCATTCATGGTATCATCCTTTTTTATAAAAAACATATTACTACCTCCTATTCCTTTATAATAATTTTATCACATTAAATTGTTTTTGCATATTAAAAGATGATATTAGATAATATCACCTTTTACTTTATTATTTTCTATTTTTGTTATTTTCACTTTTACTTTTTCGTTATTTGATAAATCGGTTACTACTTCGACTGGAATGTAATTAGTAGTTATGACTATTTTTTTACCATCTTTTCTAGTTTCGATAATACCATCATAGATATTACCTATCTTTTGTTTATAGAAGGCTAATTCCGATTTGTCTGATATATTGATAACTTCTTTAACACGACATTTTTTGGTATTTCCATCTATTTGATTCGGCATTGAAGCAGCTTTAGTGCCATCTCTTTTGGAATATGGGAAAGTATGAATCTTGGTAAACTTAATTTTGTTTAATGTACCTAGCGTTTCTTTAAAATTTGCTTCGGTTTCGTCAGGAAAGCCTAAGATTAAGTCAGTTGTAATTGATATATCTGGTATTTCTTTTCTGATATAATATATTCTCTCAATAAAGGTTTCTTTATTATATAGACGATTCATTTTTTTTAAGATTTCATTACTTCCTGATTGAAGTGGAATATGTAAATGCTTAGCCATAATATCATTATTTTTAATTAAATCAATGATACCATCAGTTATTTCGTTAATCTCAATGCTCGACAATCTAATTCTAAAAATGTTAGGAATTTTAACTAATTCTCTTAATAATGTTTCTAGATTAGTATGTTTTTCAACACCATAGCGACCAGTATGGATACCAGTTAAAACAATTTCATGATACCCATTATTAACTAATGTGGTAACTTCTGAGATTACTTTATCAAAATCTTTGCTTCTAATACCGCCTCTGGCGTACGGAATAGTACAATATGCGCAAAAGGCATTACAGCCATCTTGAATTTTAACAAAAGCTCTTGTATGAGTTACAAATCGATTTATATACATATCTTCAAAATCAGTTTTAGTAATATTATCAACTTTAATTATCTTCTGCTTACTATTTTGATATTCTTTAATTAATTCAATAATTTGTGATTTATATTTATTACCAATAACGATATCCGCATCAATTTTGCTAGGATTTAGTTGGGAATAGCACCCCATAACGACTAAGATTGAATGAGGATGATTTTTTCTTGCCGTATGAATTAATTTACGATCTTTCTTATCGGCTTCATTGGTAACTGTACACGTATTAATAATATAGACATCCGCCACTTCTTCACTATCAAAAGGAATCATTTGATAATGATTTTCTTGCATTAGATTAGTTACATATTCTGATTCATAAATATTTACTTTACAACCAAAGGTATGAATAGCAAAAGTCATATTATCACTTCCAATCAGTGGTATTATATCATGACATACAAAAAAATGAAAGATATTTAAAAAAGAATTATTATATGTTAAAATACTTATTGGTGGTATAGATGTTTGAATATACTTTGGATAATAAACGATATCATACTTTAAATTATTTTTATAAGAGTAAATTTGGTATAAAAATATTTAAACTTAGTTTAAATGGCGGTTTTACCTGCCCTAATTTAGATGGTACCAAAGGATATGGGGGATGCATTTATTGTTCTAAAACAGGCAGTGGTGAATTTGGTGGGGATAAATTTAAATCATTAACCGAACAAGTTGAAGATATGAAAAAGATTGTCAATAAAAAGCATATTCCTTGCAAGTATATTGGATACTTTCAAGCAAGGACTAATACTTATGCACCCGTTAATATTTTAAAGGCTAAATATGAAGAAGTATTAGCGTGTCCTGATATAATTGGTTTAAATATAGCTACAAGATGTGACGCAATTACTCCGGAATGTCTAGATTATTTAACCGAATTAAATAAAAAGACATTCTTAACAATTGAATTAGGACTTCAGACAATTCATGAAAAGACATCTAAGTTAATAAATCGTTGTCATACTTTAGCCGAGTTTGATGAAATGGTTAAACAGTTAAGAAAAAGACATATCAATGTCGTGGTTCATATCATTGATGGGCTGCCATATGAAGATGAAGATATGATGTTAGAAACAGTTAAACATTTAAACAATCTAGATATTCAGGGAATAAAGATTCATATGTTACATGTTATTAAAGATACAGAAATGGCTAAGTTATATGAAAAAGAAAAATTTCATGTACTTACAAAAGATGAATATATTGATATTGTTATTAAACAATTAGAGATATTGAATCCTAAAATAATCATCAATCGAATAACTTCTGATCCTGATAAAGATTTATTGATTGAACCAAAGTGGTTATGTGAAAAATGTCAATTACTTAATGATATTGATAAGGAAATGAAAAAAAGAAATACATATCAAGGAATAAAATATTGATATGTATTTTTACTTTGATAGATTAACCATTACATATTTGCTTTCTTCACGAAGATTATCTTGCTTTACATCATTGATTATTAATAATGTAGAGATTAAGATAATGGCATAAAACAAGATAGCCCCTTTGTTCTTTTCCAAAAATTTCATTCTAATCACCCTTTCTTGGTTTTATTTTATTACGTATAAACGTTCGTGTCAATATTTTTTTAATATTTTTGCAAACAAATGTACAAGTTTTACACTTTTGTGTAAATTGTTTATTATATAGTATTTTTGTTCGTAATTTTTTAAAGAAATTATAAACAAATGTTTGACATTCGTTTGCTTTTGTGTTAAGATACTTAGTGAAAGGAGTTATTATGAGACAAAAAACAGAAGGTTTAACAAGAAAACAAAAAGAAGTTTTAGATTTTATCAAACAATTCCATGCGCAAAATAAATATCCTCCTTCAATCAGACAAATATGTAGTGCCATCAATTTATCTAGTCCTGCAACAGTACATGTGCATATTAATCACTTAGTTGATAAAGGATATATTAAAAGAAGTAAAGAGGGCAATAGAGCAATGGAACTATTAGTTCCAAATGAATATGAAGATCGTGGTGACGACGTTGTCAATGTTCCACTATTAGGAAAGGTTACCGCTGGTTCTCCAATTGAAGCAATTGAAATGCCAAACGAATTATTTTCACTACCTTCATACTTAATTCCCAAAAAGAAAGAAGTATTTACTTTAAAAGTAGATGGTGAAAGTATGATTAATAAAGGCATTTTATCAGACGACATTGTGATTGTAGAAAGAACAAGCAATGCTAAAAATGGTGAAATGGTCGTAGCAATGAACGACAACAACGAAGTTACTTTAAAAACATTTTATAAAGAGGATGGCCACATTAGATTGCAACCAGAAAATGATTATATGGAGCCAATCATTTTAGATGATGTAACTATCTTGGGAAAGGCTATCGGTTTGTATCGTAAATTTTAAAAGAGATCAAAATTTGATCTCTTTTTTTTAGAAAAAGTAAGTATTAAACAAGAAGAAACTACAGACATTAATCGAAAATACCGCCAGTAAAGCATAATTAATAAATTTATCTTTAATCATATAATATACAGGAAAACAAGCAAAGATATAACGATAATAGCTTGTTAAAGGATCGCCATTACCTTTTATGCTAGTGCAAATTATAATAAGCGTCATAATAAAATATAAATATATGTCGTAGTAGTTTTTTTCTTTATGATGATTAACAATATATTTAATAAAGAATGTAACAATAACAATCGTTAAAATAGAATTAATAATAAAAATCATTTGGGGATCTTGAATAGTTTTAATAACGACATCATAAAGAATTCTAAAAATATTCGTTTTTTCTTTTAGCCAATAGCTTTGTACCTCAACAAATTTTAAGGAATTGCCCGTTTTAAAATATAGATAAGCGGGATATAAACAACTAATAATAGTTGCCGGTATATAAGTAATAATAATATTTTTAATTTTAATTTTTTTCTTAAACAAATCAATAATCATTAAGATAAACAAGGTAAAGAACAAAATGCTTCCAGTGCTTCTTACCGTGGAACACAAACCTAAAATAATGCCTAATATTAAATAATAATTTTGTTCTTTATATAGATAATATACGAGAACAGTTAAAAAAACAAAAATAGATTCAGTGTAAAAGAGCATCGTCATTAGAGCAATTGGTGAAATTAGCCAAAAAACAACCGGTGTTAATGGTTTCTTTAGTTTTAAATATTTATCACCAATGATATATAACAAATAACTCGTTAAGGCAACGCATATTTGATTAATTAAAAGAAAGCCAATTTTTCCTAAATATCTTATTAATAATGGCACTCCTGGAAAGAAAGCATATAGATAATAAATAGTATAGCCGTTCTTAGCAATATTAAGATAATGTTCTCCATCATATAAATAAAATATTGATGGAATATCTGGATATTTGGTTTTTAATAAGAAATTATCAAGAATCATTAAAAAAATCAAAAAGATTCTAGTTATTAAATAACATCTGAGAATTTTTTTGATTATTTCTTTTTTGGTCATAATATCACCTATTTGTTTTCTTCTTTAATTATTCCTAAGTGCTTGTATGTTTTATCAGTGACTACTCTACCGCGAGTAGTTCTTTTTAAGTAACCATTTTGAAGAAGAAATGGTTCATATACATCTTCGATAGTGGATACTTCTTCGCCAATTGAAGATGCAATAGCTTCGATGCCAACTGGACCACCATTAAATTTTTCAATAATTGATAATAGCAAATTGTAATCAGTTTCATCTAAACCTAATTTATCAACTTTTAAACGATTTAAGGCATCATCTAAGATTTCATTATTGATAACTCCTTCGCCATTAACTAAAGCAAAGTCTCTTACTCTTTTGAATAGTCGATTAGCAATTCTTGGAGTCCCCCTACTTCTTTTAGCTAATTCATGAGCTGCTTCATCGGTTATCTCAGTATCTAATACACGAGAAGTCCTTTTTACTATTTGATATAGTTCATCTTCGGTATAGTAATTTAATTTGGAAATGATGCCAAAACGATCTCTTAATGGACTCGACAAATCACCTGCTCTTGTAGTTGCTCCGATTAAGGTAAATGGTGGTAAATCTATTTTAATACTACGGCTTGTTCCTTCAGAACCACCAATAACAATATCTAAATAAAAGTCTTCCATCGCGGGATATAGAATTTCTTCAATATATCTTGGAATACGATGAATTTCATCAATAAATAAGACATCATTTGGTTCTAGAGTTGAAAGGATCGCTGCTAAATCGCCACTTTTTTCAATGGAAGGGCCAGAAGCAGTTTTAATATTACTACCAAGTTCATTGGCAATAATATAAGCTAATGTAGTCTTTCCTAAGCCTGGAGGACCATATAGTAAAACATGATCTAAATTTTCACCACGCATTAAAGCTGATTTGATAAAGACACGAATATTTTCTTTAACTTCTGTTTGACCAATATATTCATCTAAACTTTCTGGTCTAATATTCTCGGTTTTATCTTCTTCCAATAATTCACTTGTTAAAAGTTCATTTTTACTCATCTTGTCACCTCTTTTACGTATTCATAGATTTCCTGCCATGATTTAACATGTTTGACATCCGTACAATACTTATTATAGTATGCTTCAAACAATAAGACATCAATGCCTAATTTTGATACTGCTAGGCAATGTTTCACACTATCATCAATAAACAAATCAATATGTTCTTTTTCACATACTTGGGCTTTATCTAAGCTACCAACTAGTATCTTTTCATATTTAATACCATGCTTATCTAAGTAATCTTTACTTGTTTTATAGGGATCAGTATGATCGATTCCCCTTGCGGTAATAAAATATACTTTATGACCTAATTCGTACAACTTATCGATGGTTTCTTTAACACCATCTTTGATGGTAATATTAGGAATTACTTGATCATAAACCGGTTTTAATATTTTGAAATATTCATCTAAGGTAATTAGATGTTTAACCGAGTTATGATATGGGAGTGATTTATGCAAAGTCTCTTCAGGAATACCAAATATTTTAGAATAATATGGAATTAAACATTCCCAACTATTGGTAATTGTATCATCGATGTCGACACCAATACGCATAATATCACCTTCTTTTTATTTTAATAATAATTTTAAAGCTTCTTTAATTTGATTTTCAATGGTTAATGTGTCATCAACATTTTTAACTACTTTATTAATATCTGGGCGTTTGTAGCCTAGAGCTACCAATGCTTCCACTAATTCATCATTGACATTATCTTTGACATCTTTATTGTCAGATGCTAATTTGCCTTTTAAATCAAGAATGATTTGTCTAGCTACTTTATCGCCAATCTTAGGAAACTTTTTCAAATATAGAATATTTTCCCTATCGATGGCATCAACGATGCCATTAATTGAACCAGTTGCTAACATAGGCAGGGCCATTTTAGGGCCTAGTCCTTTAACTGAAATTAATTTTAAGAAAAGATTTAATTCTTCTTTGGTATTAAAGCCATATAAAGAGTATTCATCTTCCCTAATATAACTATAAGTATATATTGTATATTGTTCATTTAATTTATAGGAATAAGGATTAGGAACATATATTTGATAACCAATATCATGGTTATCAATTACAACATAATTACTTTCAATATCTTTAATATAACCTTTTATATAACCATACATATTATTTATATTCCTTTATGTCACTATTTTTTAAGCCATGTAAAACACTCATATCCATTTCTTTTACCATATCAGTATCACGATTGATATTTTCAATGGTATCGTTAATCATGATAGTGAATAATTCTTTATATGAAATGTGGGCTTCTTCCCACAAATGATGTGAGAAGCATGTTGGGATACTATTGATTTCATCAATATATAGTTTCTTCTTCTTTTTATCATACAAGAAATCAACGGTTGATAATCCAGTGTTATTTAAGAAATTAATCGTTCTTTTAGCTAAATCAATTATTTCATTTTCCATCTTATCAGATATTTTAGCAGGAACTGTTCTCACAATATTACCATTACGATAATTTTCTAAATTACATTTATCAATATAATCACGAAAATCTAGGTTAGTAGCAATTTCTTCAATGGCAGATGCGAATAATTTATCATTTGTTTTTAAGATAGAGACATTGTATTCAAGAACATCTTCAAGTTGTTCTTCGACGATAATTTTACGATCAAATTTTAAGACTTCATTAATTATCGTATCCAATTCTTCTTTACGTTTAACGACTTTTATACCGATACTACTGCCTAAAGTAGCTGGTTTAACAATTAATGGATAATCTAATTTATCAATCTTTTTAAATAATTCTTCTTTATTCTTTTTATATTCATTATCAAAAAACCAGACATATTTAACAGTTGGTAAATCATTTTGTTCTAATAATTGCTTAGTAAATACTTTATCTTGGCAAATTACGGATGAATAAATATTGTTAGATACATATGGAATGCCTATTGTTTGAAGAAATCCCGCAATGGTGCCATCTTCAGTTCCACGGCCATGAACCATTGGAATTGCTAAATGAATCTCTGTTAATTCTCTTTTAATAAGACCTGTCGTTTGTAAAATAAAGCGACCATTTTTATTAATTAAATTTACCTTTGTAGCATATCTTTCAATTAAATTAAAATTATTAAAACTATCAATATAACGTAAGCATCCTGAAGAATACCATACCAATTCTTTAGTAATGTAGATTGGAACAATATCATATTTTTCGGTATCGATATTATCCATCGCTTGAAGTGCCGTTATAATTGATAATTCATGTTCAAGACTTTGACCTCCGAAAATTACCCCTATTTTCAATTTCATATAATCACCTTCATTTTAAGTATACCATAATTTAAAAGACCCCGTCAATTGTTATAACTGTAGGTTAACTATTATGTAAAATAAGTGTCTAATAGAAAAACAACTGATTAAACTTCAGCTGTTTTTACTCTTTTTTTCACTTTTTTAGGTACTAATTGATAGTCGGTATTATCTTCGATAATATTCGGTCCAATAATCAAATTATCATACTTGTCTGGATTGTCACCTAAATCTTTGATAATTTTTAGGAATGCTTCGGCAACTGATTTTGTTAATCCTCGAGCGCCAATTTTAGCTTTGATAGCTTTATCGACTAACCCATCGACAATGACATCTAAATTCTCAATTGTTACACCCATCGATTCAATTGTTTCAACCGTTCTCATTAATTTGCTTTCATCAGAATTCAAAAGGATATCTTTTAAATCTTCACGGCTCAATTCATTTAATCTAACGATGACTGGTAGTCTACCTGCTAATTCGCTGATAATACCACCTTTTTTAATAATCGTCTCTGTGTCGATAACAACATCGTTGGCTTTCTTTTCTTCAGGATAATTATTAAATCCGATGCTTGGTCTAACATCCTTTTGTGGATTAAATAGATCAGAGAAAGCGCCACAACCAACAAAAACAATATTTGTTGTATCAATATTAATGGTATTAAAGGAATCTAGTGAAATTTGTCTTTCACAACCCTCGACCAATTTTAATAATTCGTTTTGAATGGCCGTAGTTCCAATTTCACCCTGTTCACGATTACCTGATAATTTATCAAATTCATCAATAATAACGATACCATTTTGTGTTTTATCGATATCCATACCACTATTAAGATATAACTGAATAAGCATTTCTTCGATATCGTGTCCTTTATATCCAGCTTGCGATGTACCAGTAACAGAATATATGGCAAGAGGCACATCAAAAATTTGTTTCATTTTTCTAAAGATAGCCGTTTTCCCAACACCGGTAGGTCCAATAACCAACATATTAGTTTTATCCATCATTGGTAGATTATATTTTATCCATAAAAGGGTGGCGATCGTTTCAATTGCCTTATCTTGGCCCTTTATGGTTTTTTTCACTTCGGCAACGATTTGACTTGGTGTGTAGTTAACTACTTTTTCTCTTTCAACAGTTGCCCCTTCGGATGGTTCTTCTTTGCTTTCTTCGGATTCTTTCTTTTCATCAACCAAATGAATTTCATAGTATTCATCACTGTCTTTATCTCGGAAAACACTAAATTCACCAGTTTCTTTATTACGCATCATAATGACGGCATATTCTTCGGCATCTTCGTTCATATTTTTATAGTATTCATATTTACTTAGACTATCTAAGATTTCTTTTTTTATTTTCATAATCGATGAATCTTTATTCTTGTTTAATAATTCAAGGACATTGACTCTGCAAGCATATACATTACCATAATCGACTAGATTCGCCATATGGGGATATACATATTGATCTAAATCTACGAAAAAGCCATCTTCTTCGCAATAGTATCCTTCGACTACCCTTACAGGAATAAACTGAACAATCGATTCATCATCTGTTTTCTTTCGATTAAATATAACGGCAAATTCACCGATTCGATTTTCTTCAACCATAACCCTACTCCTTACTAATCTCTAATTTTAATATGGGTTTCACGTAATTGTTTTTCAAATACTTCACCAGGGCATCCCATCATTTGATCAGCACCATTAGCCCCTAGTGGAAAGGCAACCATTTCACGAATGTTTTCTTCATCTTTTAAAAGCATCAAAATACGATCGATACCAGGCGCCATTCCAGCATGAGGAGGAGCGCCATATCTAAATGCTTCATATAATGATGGGAATTTAGCAGCCACTACTTTTTCATCATAGCCAGCAATTGCAAAGGCTTTCTTTAATATTTCACGGCTGTGATTACGAACACCACCAGAAGCCATTTCAAAGCCATTACATACAAAGTCGTATTGATAAGCTTTAATTGACAACGGATCTTGATTGTTTAATGCTTCAAGACCTCCTTGAGGCATTGAAAATGGATTGTGGCAGAATGCAACGCCGCCATTTTCTTCATCGACTTCATAAAATGGAAAATCGTTAATGATACAAAATTCATATCTACTCTTATCAATTAGGTCTAATTCTTGACCTAGTTTAATTCTTAACTGACCCATTAATTTAGCGCATTTTTCTTTATCAGCCATAATGAATACAACATCACCTGCTTTTAGCGATAAACCTTTTTTTAATTCTTTACGAACTTCATCAGTCATAAATTTATCTAAGGTAGATTTAAAGGTCATATCATCATTTACTTTGATGTAACTTAAAATACCACCGATAGATTTAGCATATTCTTCCATATTCTTATACCAAGAATTTGATTTATCAATCGTGTCTACCTTGATACCTCTAATAGTAGTATCTTTGAATGGTGCAAAATCCATTTTAGATAAGATATCCGTCAAATCAGTTATAATTAATGGATTTCTTAAATCCGGTTTATCGCTACCATATTTTAGCATGGCATCAGTATAAGATATTCTTTTAAATGGTCTTGGACTAATTTCCTTATTGCCAAACTTTTTAAAGACATCATAAAATACTTTTTCGCCAACTTCATAGACATCTTCTTCCATGGCAAAAGACATTTCAAAATCTAATTGATAAAATTCACCATATAGTCTATCACTTCTTGGATCTTCATCTCTAAAGCATGGTGCTATTTGGAAATAGCGATTAAAACCAGATACCATCAATAATTGTTTAAATATTTGGGGAGCTTGTGGTAAAGCATAAAATTTACCTTTAAATTTACGAGAAGGGACAATAAAGTCTCTAGCTCCTTCAGGTGAAGTAGCGGTAATAATTGGAGTTTGGATTTCGGTGAAATCCATTTCTTTCATCGTCGTTCTAATAAAGTCAATTACTTTACTTCTAAATAAAATATTTTCATGAACTTCTGGATTTCTTAAATCTAGATAACGATATTTTAAACGAGTATCTTCGAATGATTCTTTACTTCTCGCAATTTCAAATGGCAAAACATTTTCACATTCTCCTAATACCTCTAGCGAAATGATTTTAACTTCAATTTCTCCTGTTGCCATATTTTTATTAACCATATCCGGTGTTCTATTCTCTACAATGCCAGTTACAGTAATGGTTGTTTCACGATTTAAATGCATATATTTTTCGGCGTCTTCGCTAATTAGTTGAACAATTCCAGTTTCATCTCTTAGAGTCATAAATAATAATCCACCAAGATTTCTAATTGAATTGATCCAGCCAGCTAATCTTACTTCTTTGCCGACATAGCCAGTATCTACTTTCCCACAGTAGACGTTTCTGTAAATATTTTCTTTCATTTTATCCTCCTTAAAAAGAAAAGCACGAAAAGGAAATACATAAGGACGGAATATTCCGCGGTGCCACCTTATTTCACTTTCGTGCGCTTATTTAAATTAATAAATTGTCAGTCTCGTTATATGCTTACTTGTCACTGATAAGCCGAAAACTAAATATATTATAGCATACTTTTAATGATTTGCAACAATAAAAAAAGCGATTGCTCGCTATTTTTATAGTTTATTAAGATACTGTGAATGTACCAGTTAACTGATTACCATTACCAGCAGTTGATGTATAAACGATTTGACCGGTATAAGTTGCACCCATTTCTGATGATTGATCGCCATTATCATTTAAATAAATCAATGCATAAGTTGTTGTAGATGAATTAGCATTTACAGTAATTGTATCAGTAGCAGTTACGCCATCAACAGTTTGATTTAATGTTGTAGCAGTTCCACCAATTGTGTATAGTTCTCCATTTTTTGTTACAGGTCTATACGTTAGATTACTGAATGCTGTAGCACCAGATCTTTCAGCTGCTTCATTAGTATTTGTAACAATCTTACCTTCTAGGGTTAAATTCGTTGCACCACCATTCGTAATTGTTATTTCATATAAAGCACAAATCTTGAAACCAGCATCATCAGTACATTTTTTGGCAACGTTTAATGCATATGCTAAATTTGTATTGTTTGGTGCAGTTGCATTTTCAATTACTGTTGTTGGATCAACTGGAATTAATTTTGCATCGCTTGGATAAATTTCACGTAAACTTAAGCCAGCATTGAATTCATAAGCAGTTAGGTTAACAGCTCCTTCGGCACTGCTTGCTTGAGCACTGAAGTATGCGAATGATGCTCCAATAATCGCAACGATTAAAGTAGCTACTCCAACGATTCCTAAAAATATTCCATTTCCTTTTCTATTATCTTCCATTTATTTTCCTCCTCTACTATATTAATAGTATCAAATAATATAACAATTTGCAAGTGTTTTTTACTATTTTACACTATTTTAAAATAAACTTAATTGACTAGTTTCGGGCATATCGTTAAATATTCCCATAACTTTCATTTTATCGACAAGAGTTGAAGAAACTTTGCATCTGTTTTGAAAGTCTTCGATTGAAATAAATGGATGTTTTTTAGCTTCCTCTTCAATATTTTTAGCCACGACATCCCCCAACCCATCAATTGAAGCAAATGATGGAATAATTGTCTTATCATCTAAAACATCAAAAGTAAGGGCTTTACTCTTATACAAATCGACATTGGCAATTTTAATTCCTCTTGCGGTTGCTTCAAGGGCAAGTCTTAAACATTCAGCAATACCGGCTTCTTTGTTACTAGCATCATAGCCTTTTTCATTGATTTCAATTAATTTAGCTTTAATGGCATCATAACCACTAATCATCGCATCGATATCAAAATCAGTGGCTTTGGTTGAAAACCATGAAGCATAATAATAGGCTGGCATATGAACTTTATACCATGCGATACGGAAAGCGCTAATAACATATGCAGCTGCATGGGCTTTAGGGAACATGTACTTAATTTTGGCACATGAATTGATAAACCAGTCTTCAATACCAGCGGCTTCCATTGTCTTAACATGTTCTTGCCATCCATCTGGATCTTTGCTTGCTTTGCCTTTACGAACAAATTCCATAATTTTGAAAGCTTTAATTGGTTCAACACCGTGATACATTAAATAAACCATAATATCATCACGACAGCCAATTACTTCTTTAAATGGAACAATGTTGTTACGGATTAATTCTTGGGCATTACCTAACCATACATCGGTACCATGTGATAGACCGGATATTTTAACTAATTCGGCAAAAGTAGTCGGCTTAGTATCTTCCACCATACTAATTGTAAATGATGTGCCAAATTCAGGAATACCGAGAGTGCCAGTTTTACACATAATCTCATCTTCGGTAACACCTAACGATTTTGTTCCTGTAAATAAAGCCATCGTATCTTTATCATCCATTGGCACTTTTAAAATATCAGTATTGGTCAAATCTTGAATCATACGTAATTGCGTAGGATCAGAGTGGCCTAAAATATCTAGTTTTAATAAATCTTGGTCAATAGCATGGTAATCAAAATGGGTCGTACGCCAAGCGCTCGTTGCGTCATCAGCTGGATATTGAAATGGCGTAAAATCTGAGACGTCCATATAATCTGGAACTACGACGATACCACCCGGATGTTGGCCAGTTGTCCTTTTAACACCGGTACAGCCAATGGCTAATCTTTCAATTTCACAACTGCGCTTATCCATAATACCGCGATCTTCATAATAACCCTTAACAAAACCATAAGCTGTCTTATCGGCCACCGTACCAATTGTTCCGGCACGATAAACATTATCAACGCCAAATAATACTTTGGTATATTCATGAGCTGATGCTTGGTTTAAATCAGAAAAATTCAAATCAATATCAGGTACTTTATCGGCATTAAAGCCTAAGAATGTAGCAAACGGCATATCTTGACCATCTTTATACATTAATTCACCACAATTAGGACATTTTTTATCAGGCAAATCAAAACCGCTTGAATAAGTTGCTCCCAAATCATTACCATCTTCATCTTTAAAAATACTATGCTTACACTTCTCGCAACGATAATGAGCTGGTAGTGGATTAACTTCGGTAATACCCATCATTGTTGCAACGAAAGATGAGCCAACAGATCCACGAGAACCAACTAAATATCCATCATCATTAGAGTGCTTTACTAGTCTTTGAGCAATTAAATAGATTGGATCAAAGCCACCGCCAATGATACCGCCCAATGATTTTTTAATTTTTTTGGCAAGTGATTTGTCATTTAATTCGCCATCAGCTTCAGTCCAATTTTCTTTGACATAGTCACTTACTAACCCTTTAACATTATCAAAACCAGCAATAATGGTTTCATGTAATTTGTTAAAGATTTCAGTTTCTAATTTATCACCAGTTAATTTTTCCTTGCTTAGTTTTTCACTCCATATTTTATAGACAATATCACCATATAATTCTTTGGCAATACGTTCTTCAATATTATGTGGAAGTGGTGTGCCATATAATTCACCAGCTTTGTTATAAACAAGTTCCGTGACAACACGTGGGCAGTCTAAGTAACTTTTTCCATCATCGCTTTTTACTCTTGGTGAAAATGGAATGCCGCCAGTATCAATAATAACTTCAATTTCCTCCACCATATCCAAGATTTTATTAGTATTCTCAACAACAATTTTATATGCTAAATCTTTATCTAAGAAACTAAAATCGTTTAACATCTCAGTAGTTGTTCTAAAATGTTGCGATGGTATTTCTTTGATACCAGTCTTTGCAAGTGGGTGTCTACCACCACCAGGTACTTTTTGATTAACAATAATTTCACGATAGATTTTGTCTTCTCGTGTAAAGTGATGCACGTCACCTGTGGCAACGATTATTTTACCGGCTTCTTCAGTGGCATCAATTATTTTCTTAATATGTTCTTCAAGTTCTTTTTCATTAGCAAATTCACCGGTTTGAATCAAGTGATTATATACCTCAGGTGGTTGAACTTCAACATAATCATAAAAGTTTATAACATTGGTAAGTTCTTGTCCTTCTTTACTTCTTGCTTCGATGAATACTTCTGATTCATAACAACCACTGCCGATTAATAATCCTTCACGTAGTTCATTTAGTTTACTACGTAAAATTCTCGGTGTTTTATATAGATAAACTGTATTCGCCAAAGAGATAATTTTAAATAGATTTTTTAAACCTGTTTTATTTAAGGCAATCGCATTAAAGTGATATGTACTACCAAATTTATAAATTTCATCTTTGGAAACTAATTTATCTAAGTCTTTAATCGTTTTATAATTTTGACTTTTTAATTTATTTATCATCTTGGCAAAAACAAGAGCAGTTCCCTCAGCATCATAATCTGCCCTATGATGAGCAGTTTCTTCCCAAGGAATATTATATCTAGCAACCAAAGCTGAAAGATTATGTCTAGCATAGCCTTGGTCTAGGGCGCGTGATAATTCAAGGGTATCAATAACTGTATTTTCGAATTCACCTAAAGCATATTTTTTCATGGCACTAGTAATAAAGGAAATATCAAATTTAGCATTATGGGCAACCATTGGAGCATCCCCAGCCCATTCCAAAAATCTTTTAGTGACATTTTCTTCAGTATCTTTATCTTTTAACATATCATCGGTGATATTTGTTAATTCCGTTATTTTTTTTAGTAGTTTTCTATTTGGATTAATTAATTCATCAAAGTGATCAACAATTTCACCATTGCAGATTTTGACAGCCCCAATTTCAATCATTTGATCGGCACCGCCAGCATTAAAACCAGTTGTTTCGGTGTCAAATACGACGAATATTGTATCCTCAAGTGGTAAATCGCTAGGCCTTACGGAAATATTAACAGTGTCATCAACAAGTGTTAATTCAGTACCATATAACCCTTTAAAATGATCTTTCGGATTTTCAATTTTTTTATTATGATCATTAATTAAGCCATAAGCTATTGGGAATGCTTGGCAACCATTATGATCGGTAATGGCAACCCCACGATAACCCATATTAATCGCTTTAGTAACAAGTTCACAAGTATGTTTACCTAAATCAACTCTTGTAATACCATCCATTTGACTCATCATCGTATGAGCATGTAACTCTACTCTTTTAATTGGCTCATTATCGACAATTTCTTTTTTTTCTGGGGAATCTACTTGTTCGGTATCTTTATATCTTGTATTAAAGACAATTTCATTGGCAAATTTATCCATTACAGCTTTACCATAGAAATTATACCAATTACCCTCTTTTAATAATTTTTTAATTAATTTATATTCATCATCATCTTTAGTAAACATTTTGACATACATACTATCAGTATAGTCCGTTACTTTTAAAGTAATGATTTTATAACCAGATTTAGATTCAAAATAATCGATACCAAAAATACATCCCTTTATATTGATGTTATCTACTTCATAAATGACATCTTTAATAGGTGTTATTTCGGTCGTTTTTTTAGCATGATAGACAGGTTTCTTATCATCTTTTACTTCTTTTTCTTTCTTAGTTATTTTTGTAGTACTAACTGTTACTTCTTTCTCTTTTTCAATTTGATTTTTTAATTCATTATCGCCATCCAAAATTAAATCAACATTTATATCAATATCAACGCCATAGCGATACATTTTATCAATTAATTCTTGTTTTAAGCCAAGTAAATTAGTACATTCAATTTTGTTATAAGCTTTAATAGTAATCATATTATCAGTAATATCAATATCACGTTCTAAAAAGATATTATATTTATTGCGATCTAAACAAATATTTTTTAAGATATCTAAATAGTATTCTCTAATTAATTTATTATCTACTTCTTTAGGGCGAATAATCAATTTTACTTCTTTAATTTGATGAAAGTACGCAATTAATTTATATAAAACATTATTATAGACATCAATTGGTAAAACTTCTTTTGTATTAATAATGAAATCTAATAGTTTATTGTTGTCATAGATAACTACTTTTTCAATCGAAGCATCAGAAAAATATGATAATAAATTATCATCTAAGTCAATTTCAGTAAATAATTTTTGTAACTTATCTTGCATACTACTCACTTCATTCTTTCTTTATCTATTCTAGCATAAATAGAAAAATATAGATATATCTTTACGTTAATTTAACATTAAAAAAATGAGATATTACTATCTCATTTAATTATTTTTCTTTTTTGTTACTTCCAAGGCCTTCTAAAGCTCTTAAAACTTCAACTGGTAAGGCAAAAACTACTGTATTAGATTGATCTGATGATAAATCATTAATTGTAGCTAATGTACGTAAATGAAGTGCTCCAGGAGTATTACCCATCATATTAGCAGCTTCGGCTAAATTCTTAGCAGCTTCAACTTCACCTTTAGCTTTTGTAATAACAGCATTCTTTTCTCTTTCAGCTTCAGCAACTTTCGCCATAACTCTTTGCATTTCCATAGATAGTGAGATGTCTTTTAATTCGACATTTTCTACTTTTACACCCCAAGGATCAGTAGCATTATCAATGATTTCACAAATTTTGGCAGAAATTTTTTCACGGTCAGTTAATAATTGGTCTAAAGTAACAGTACCAACAACGTTACGCATCGTTGTTTGAGCTAATTGACCAACAGCATAATGGAAGTTTTCTACTTCACATAAAGCTTTTCCAGCATCAAATACTTTATAGTAAATAACGGCATTAATTTTAATAGATACGTTATCACTAGTAATAGCTACTTGTTCTGGAACATCGACTGCTCTAGTTCTAATATCAATCTTTTTCATTGATTGGAATATTGGCCATACAACATGCCATCCTGGGTTTAACACCTTAGAATATTTACCCATTTTGAATAATATTCCTCTTTCATATTGATTGATTTGTTTAATTGAACATAAAGCAATAAAGCCAATTATTACAAGTAAAGTTATAAAAAATTCACCCATAATATCCTCCTTCCTATAATTAGTTTATAACAATATTGATTAAAAATCAATATTGGTTATTATATCTTTTTAATCATATGATACATTCTGTTATGATATCCGTCTTTACTGTAAAAATTAAAGCCACGGTCATTATAACCAAAAACCTCTACGAAAACATATTCACAACCTTTTTCTTTAAAATAGGCTTCCATTTTATTCATAAGTTGTTTACCAATACCCTTACTTCTTACTTTTTCAGTGACAATTAATTCAGTTATTTCTCCTCTGTTAGGACATTTATAATCTAAATAGTCATGTTCTTGATAAGGAAAAATGCAACCCATAATTAAACCAACTACCCTATCATTATCAATGGCTAGATAGCACTTACCATTATTATTATTAACATCTGCAAGATCATATAAAGCCATCTTTTCACGATATTCGGGATGTACTCTATCTAATTCATCTTTATCAATTGAGACAAGATATTCTTCTAATTCAACAAGTAAATCTTTGACATCTTCAAGATATTTTTCTTCGTACTCTACTATTTGCATACTACTCCTTAATTATGTAATTATTAAATATATAAGCATGTGATTCTAGAAAAGAACCATTATCAATTAATTCAATTATTTCTTTTTTTGATAACCATAAGACTTTTTCGACTTCTTCCGTTTGCAACTTTAATTTACTTATATCAATATTGATATTATCAATTAAATAAACATCAAATAAACAATATCTATCTGGATATTTAAAAGTCTTTATATGTTTGATTTTATCTTCAATATTCGTTAACCCTAATTCTTCAGCTACTTCCCTAATAATTGTCGTATAACTATCTTCATTATGAATTACATGACCACCGGTACTTGTATAATTACCACCTTTTTCTGCAGATGATTTTTGAATTAAATAATTACCTTCAATATTCTTGATAAAGGCTACTGATAACATAATATTTTCACCTTCGTTAGGTACTTCTCCCCTAACAATTGTCTTATCTAATTTGTTGCCATAATTATCATATAAATCTAATAATTCCATATTCCTCCTTAATTAAATTTATTATTTATTATAGGCATTTTTTTATCAAAAGTTACTTCTTTATAGCAATCAATATCTTGTTCATGGCACAATTCTTCATATTTATCATCCCAAGATAAACGATATGAAGTACCAATATCTAGTCCTAAACGATTAGTCCAATACTTGACAATTTCTTTTGGATCTTTGTCAATACTTTTATTTTCAATTTCTAAGCATATGCCAAAAGGATATTCATCAACAGCTATTTCAATATCATTATTTTCAAAAATAGTACGATATCTTTCATAACTTTCAACAACTGTAAAATGCATAACATTTTCAATGATATAGATAAAATTATCGACATCATTAGCATTAATTCTAACTTCTTTTTCAATTTCTTCGTTAACAATATCTTTAGTGGTATTTTTAGTTCTTTGTTTCCAACTTAGTTTACATTTATTTGTTAAATCATTTTTAGATACTCTTAATCTAAATCTACCATCTATTTCTTTGGTATAAAAGTCATATCTTGGATCAGTATGATTATATTGAATTGTTTTTTCATATATTCTGCCATTACTATGTAATTCTGGTATTTCTTTTAATAAATCAATAATCTTAGATATTTCATTAGTATCATAATAAAATCTTACTTCATATTCCATCTTTATCCCCCCATTATGTTAGTCTTTAATAATATAATGATTAAATGCTATTTCATCTTTAAGTAAAAGGTCTTTTAAATATGTTGGCTTTAAATTAACATCTTTTAGTTCATTTAAATCAAACCATTTAAAATTTAAATCAACTAGTGTACCCTCATCATTTTCGATGTGTGATAAATCGTTTATTTCATTATCTTTAAAATCCATTAAATAATAATATGCTATTTCATGGATATGTTTATTATGTTTATTAGTAAAGAAATTCTCTATATTGCCTAAATACTTTTTAATATAGGTGTCTTTCATTGTTTCTTCCTTCATCTCTCTTATCATCGCTTCTTCGGTGGTTTCTCCTAATTCAACATGACCACCAGGTAAGCAAAAGAAACCAGCTTTATCCATTTCAACTAAGAGGATTTTATTATCTCTAATAATTACTCCGGATACTCTAAATTTAAAAGTATAGTGTTCATTTTTAATATCAATATGTTCTCTCATAAATATCACCTTTTTTCAATTATTATTATATCATAAAAAAGATTAAGTACTAACTTAATCTTTTTACTTTCTTCCTCTATTTGAAGTGGTTTCACCATATATTTGCTTATATTCTTCAGTTGGTATAATTTCCTTTGAAAAAGTAGTATCTAAATAATACTTTATATCTGAATCTTCAAACTTGATTTCATTATTTCCTTTTCTCTTGTCATAATACATATGGAATAGTATTTTTTGGGAAAGGGCAATATCATTCTTCTCATCTATTAACCATGTGATTGGCTCCACTTTTAACCAATATGTTTGAAAGCGTTTAACTTCTTCATCAGTCGAAAGAAATTCTTTTGATCCGTTGGTGTCTCTAGATCTTTCAAAGCATACATATCGTTCACCCTGATATTCATATTCCACAAGGTCTATATATTGGTTATCATTATCTTTATATGTTTTACCAGTAGCGGTTAGAGCATTTTCTTCAAATAATCTATCCAAGGTGTTAGCAAGTTCTGGGCTAACAACAGTCTGTGGATATTCTCCCCATTCTGTTTCTTTAATACCAGCATGATTTACCTTTATTGGACCACACATTGATGCAATAGTAGAAAATCTTATAGCAGGTCTTACACCTCGGCCTCCAGCATCTACGTGAGATTCACCAATGCTACCGCTTTCAAATACAGTAGCAATATCATTTGGATAATACTCAGCATGTCCGGTATCAAAGTGATCACTAATATCCATAAGGCAAGTTGATGTCCACCACCAACCTTTGTTGATAGAATCTTTCTTGGTAGCAAAGCAGCCCATTACAATCGCATAATCAGTAATTTCACTTTCAAGTCCCATTTTTTTAAAAATATCTAATGCTTTTTCCCCTTGTAATTGTTCTTTTGATAAAATTATAAAATGTAAATGTTTTGACGGTATTTTACAATTACCTAAAAAGAAGATAAATTATTTTTTATCTTCTTTTGTATATTTATCAATTTTAGCAAGTAATTCTTCTTTCTTTAATGGCTTTAGAATATAATCAGTAAAACCTAATTTTAGATACTCCTCATTGTATTCATAACTATTATCTTTAGTAAGAAAAATTACTGGTGTATCAAAATTTCTAATTTCTTTGATTTTTTGCATTAATTCAATGCCACTGATTTGAGTTAGAGCTTCATCTAATAAGATTAAATCATATTTACCAATTTTAATCATATCAATGCATTCTTTACCAGTAGTGGCTAAATCTAATTTAATATTAGTACCCTTTAATAATTTTTCAATTATTTTAAGTCCTGATTCAGAATCATCAACTGATAAGATAGATATATTTTCAAAAACGCTCTCATATTTAGATGCTTCGGTTTGTTCAGTTTCGGCAATCTTCTGGTCAAGAATAACTTTAACTTTAGTACCTACCCCATAATCGGATGATATTAACATCGTACCATTCATAATCGTAATTAATTTATTAGCTTTAGATAGTGATTTATCATCTACCTTAATCTTATTAATATCTTCACTCTTAATACCTGGACCAGAATCTTCGATTGTAAAAATTAATCTACAGATATCATTTTTAATAATCGTATTGACATTAAATTCAACATATCCACTACTTGTATATTTAGTACTATTACTTAAAATTGTATTTAATACTTCTTTTAGGTTAATACCGTCGCCATATAACATATCAGGTATATCATGATCGATATTAGTTCTAAATTTTAATTCTTTATTCTTACAAATATCACTATAGACATTAACCATTTGTTTAATGATATTCTTAACGCTATACTTATTCTCATATGTCTTAAGATTGGATGCATCGATTGTTCCAACATCAAGAATATCATTTGTCATTGATGTGAATTCTGATGTTTTAGCTTTAATATCTCTAGCACTATCATGTATTTCATCAAGTTCTTTGCTTTCTAAAATGGCATCAGCATCATTATTAATCTTATCGGTTATGTTTCTAATTTCTTGTGTCATATTATATACGAATAGCGTTTTTTCTTCATTGGCACTATCAGATATTTCTTTAGATCTATGAGCTTCTTCCAAAAGCCTCATATCTGGATTTTCTATTGTAAAATACATAAGAAATATAACTAGTGTTTCAATCGGTGTAGTTAATAGAATATGGGGATATATTTTTTGTACTACACCTGCAACCCCTGCTAATATAATGAAAAGAATTATTGGTGCATATTTGTTTATTTTAATATTTTTATATTTTCTTATAAGCACTATTATCCATATTGTCATTACTATTACTAACATAATAGCTAAGCAATCAGTAGCTGCGCCATATGAATATACATATCTCTCATCTGAATAATATTTCATTGGCAAAGAACATACTATAATTGAACATATTACAAAGCCTATTAAACAATAATTTTTAATCTTTTGATAGTACTTTTTAAGTTGCTTTTTATCTTCACTATCATTTTTGTATGATATAGCAAAAACATATATCGTATATATTGAAATGAAAAGTAAATAATACACTAGCAACGACTTTGTAATTATGGTATTTAATATAGCTGGCATAATATCCATATGCGATACTGAATAAAAACAACATAATCCAATAGTCAATCCTAGAACATTTAATACTAGCAAATATTTATATATTTCATTTTCAATGTTAGAAACACGGCTTCGTGAAAAATAGAAAAAATTTAATAATACAATATATATTAAACTTGTTATTTGCAATAATATTAAACTCATATTATTCCTCCCTTTTTATTTTTTTTTATTAAAAATGTTTTTTATTCTTGCTTTTGGCTTTGTATTATTTTTTATATCATAATACATTTTTTCTAATGCTTGTAAATCTGGCTTTTTAGTTGATGTTTCTGGAATGCTTTCAACAAAATATATTTTACTTGGAACCATATATTCAGGAACACCTCGTAAACAATGCTCAAAAATTATTTCTTCTGTTTTCTTATTCTCCGGTAGATCTTTTACCACAACAAATGCTATTGCTGTGTTTACCACTGATTCACTTGGGACGGTAATTACTTCACACTTGTTAATTCCAGGTATTTCAGCGATACATCTTTTTGTCCTTTCAGGAATAATTTTAGTAGGATTACCCTTTGAATCTAATGTCAAAACAACCCTTCTAATTCTACCATCAAGAAATATTTCACCTTTTTCATTAATATGAAGTAAATCTTCTGTATTGTACCAAGTGACACCGTTTTCATCTTTCACTAAATTATGGTTAGTTGCTGCCTCATTGCCATAGTAACCATCCATTCTAGCTGCAGAATACAGATATCCTACACCTGTTTCGTTCGCTTTAAGTGGTACTCCTGTTTCGACATCAAGTATCTTAATCATATTACCAACGCATGGTATTCCAACACTTCCAATTGTTGGATTGTCATAGTATCCATAAGAAAACGATCCAAGCAATTCACTTGCTCCATAACCTTGTTCTACGTGTGCCGTGCCACCATTTTTATGTATATAATCATCTGCCTTTATTTTTATGTCACCCTGTAGAGCATCTCCACCAGTAACAATTATTTTCCACTTTGAACAATCTATCGGTTTGTCTTGTTCAATTGCTGTTTTTATGTATGGTGGTATGGTTAGCCAGTGATTAAATTTGTATAGTTCATTCCTTTTTGCAATATCTTTAGGATTAAATAATGGATCTAATGCTAATGTTACGCCTAGGCTCAATGGTTCATGAATCATATTCAATAAACAATAATATATCCATAATGGAAAGGTAGTAAGCATTATATCATCTTCTGCAAAGCGTCCAATTTCTGTCATTCCCATTATTTGAATCATGGCATCTATTCTTTCCCAACTGGCGGCACATGCTTTACATGTTCCTGTTGAACCACTAGTATATGCAATTGTAGCCATTTTATTAGGAACAAATTCACAAGCTTCAACTACCCTCGAACTATTTCTTCCAATTTTCAACAATTGTTCAAAATTCATTAGTTCACGACCGTCGAATTCTTTTTTGTTTATTCCCTTTAATTTTTCAATGAGTTCAAACTTTAGTTTATCGCCATTGAATCCCATTGGTATTGCATCTGTTAGAGAGGTAGTTATTATTCTCTCAACTCCGCATTCTCTTAACATGTCGCGAGTTTTTTTGTTGCAAAACAAGTCATTTGCTATATAGTATTTTGATTCTATGTGACTTATTTCTCTTCTAATCTCATTGGCGTTACTAGCACCATTTATCATATGCATTATAGCGCCTATTTTATCCAAGGCATATAATGATACGATGGCATATGGAGTTGATAATAGGCTCATAGCGACAACATCGTTATATCCAATTCCAATTTCTTGAAATCCTTTAGCGGCAATATCTACCAAACTTAATAGTTGTCGATATGTTATAGCATTACCAAAATATAGTATTGCTACACTATCAGGTTTTTTTTCGGCAATACTTTTAAATCTATTATATAATGTTTCATATTCTAAAATTTTTTCTATTTCGCCAGGTTTGTCTATTTTTAACACCTTTTCTCTTAAATTAATTAATTCTTCCTTTGTCAGTTTCATTAAAATTCCCCCATAACATACGTAATCTACGTTTCATATTAATTATAACACATATAAATAAAGAAAAAAAGAATAAAATCAATTATTCTTATTTATTTTTTATTTTTTTGTATGTGTTTTCTTCATCTAATCTACTATATAGCATTGATGAATTATTAATTTTATAGTCACCTTTAATTACTTCTTCTTTCCATGTATATGTTGGTAACGTTAACATATCTTTGATTCTTTTTGAACAATTTGGTAAGACAGGCTCAACTAAATTGGCTAGATTAGCAATCATATATATACATGTATAGGTTGTATCATTAAAACTGGCTAAATCATTTTTAACTTGAATCCATGGTTCACGACTATCATAATATTTATTAGCTAAACTAATATATTCAATTATTTGTGTTGTGGCATTTCTTATTTCGCCTCTTTCAAAATATTCACCAACTATTTTGAAAGTTTTTTGGGTAATATCAATTATTCTTTTATCAATGTTTGCTTCTTTGATGATACCATCAAATCTTTTATTGATAAATGAGAGATTTCTATTTACAAAATTGCCTAACATTCCCACTAAATATTTATTATGTGTTTGAATTATATCTTCAATAGAACAACTTATATCATTGGTTTCAGGTCCTTTAAGTGAGAAATAGAACCTTATGGTATCACTATCAAATTTTTCCAATAATTCATTAATTGTTATTAGATTACCTTTAGATTTACTCATTTTTTCTTGATTTAGGTTTACGTAGGCAGAAGAAATTATGTAATCTGGCAAGCGATAATTGTTTTTAATGGCCATTATTAAAGCTGGATAGATAGTTGTATGAAAAGGGATATTATCTTTACCATGAACATAATATGTTATGAGGTTTTCATTTTCATTTGACATATATTTGTCAAAATCGATGCCTCTTTCTTCAGCTACTTTTTGGCCTACTGATAAATAGCCTAAAACAGCTTCAATCCACACATAGATTCTTTTATCGTCATAGCCATCTACGGGTACTGGAACTCCCCATTCCAATTGTCTAGTTGCAGCTCTATCTACTAGCCCAGTATTAATATATTTTTGTGCTTCACCAATAGCGTTTTTACGCCATTTATTTTTATTATCATCGATTAATTGCTGAAGCAATTCAGTAAATTCTGGCAATTTAAAATATAGGTGTTTATTCTTTCTCAAGGCTGTTGTATTGCCACATTCTTTACAATGTTTATCTAATACTTCACTACTATCTAATGATGAACCACAACTATCACATTGATCGCCGGTACTTTTTTTACCACAGTGTGGACATGTTCCTTCAATTTCTCTATCCGATAAAAATTTATGGCATTTTTCACAGTAATCTTGTAATTCTTCTCTTTCATAGATATACCCGTTTTCAACCATTTTTTTGAATTGTTTCATAACATACTGTTTGTGATGGTTATCCATAGTAGCAGCATATTCATCATACTTAAAATTTGAAGCAGTGAACGTTTTAACAAATTCATTATGATAATATTCGGCTATTTCTTGTGGGCTTTTATGTTCCTTTTTGGCTCTCTCAGTTATTGGTGTACCATGGCAGTCTGATCCTGATACATAAATGACATTATCGCCTTTACCGCGGTAATATCTAGCAATGATATCTCCCGGCAATAAGGCAGCAAAATGTCCAACATGTAAATAATAATTGGCATATGGCCAAGCGCCACCAATAAATACGTCTTTTTTATTCATTTTCTCCCCCTGTTAAGTTTTACATTTCTTTGTATACATTAATTATTGTTTGACCAAAACATTTTTTATTTTTGTCATATATTACATTATCTATAACCGGGAACATATGATAATCATTTTCTTTTTTACAAAATACAATATATTTCCCTTTTCCTAGTTTTAAATCATCGGTGTTAGTTGCTTTTACATTTATTCTCTGATAATTATTATTTGATAAATATTTTTCAAAAACAATTTGTTCTCGATAATCATCACAATTTAAATTATGAGCTAAAGCTAGTAGTTCTTCTTTTACGATATAGAAGTCTTTATTTAATAATTTAGTAAATGTTCTTATGACGCAACTTCCTTTTTCATCAACTGGATTGTATTCAATAAATTTCACTTTATCCTCCTTATGGAAATGGATGCGGTGTTTCACGCAATTCTTCCTTAACTTTAATATTTAATTTAGCTGGTACTGTCCAAAATCTATCAGCTCCCAATCTAGGTAATATGTGACTTTTATTTAAATCTATTAATCCGGGAGCGATTACTTTAACGACTTTAATGCCCGTATTGGCAACATCGGCGGTTGTAATTTCTTTATAATATACATCAATGTGATTTTTTTGCAAATTATCAATTATTTGCTTATGGGTAATTTTTTTTCTTTTATATGCAATCTTTTTACTATCAAATAAGATTTTATTAAAATTCTCTTTTTGATAGTATAAGAAATGTTCATATAAGGCTGTTATTTCATTAGGATTAGTTTTTCTTTCATTTAAGATGTTTTTAGAATAGAAAAAAGTAAATAAACATTCTTTTAACGATTTATTAATAGCAATATCAGAATCTTTATTAGCACATCCGCCAATTCCATAGTGAATTACGCCATGTTTCTTTTGCCATATTAATGATAGATAGGTAGGAACACCACTATCGGTATATAGATTATATATCTTAATGGAATAATCTTTAGCAATTGTTGAGATAAACTTTTTATTAATGCCAGTTATGGTTTCAATGTCAATTTCTGGCGGATTTAATTTTTGCATAAAGTTTATCATTAGTGCGTCTCGCTCAATTAATTCCAATAAGCCACTCTCGATACAATCTGCTATTCTTATACCAGCGGCGGTTCCTGTCGTAGTTGTTTCAGCTACTGGTTTAGAAATATTAAATGGAATGTATATTAAACTGGCTGGCCAATATTTCCAAGTTTTACCGTCTAATGATACTACCTTCGTCCAATGTAGGTGATCCTTTTCGGGATTAGCAAATTGTTTATTTTGATCATATTGTTTTTGGCTATATGTATAAAAATTTTGAAATACTCGTGATTTGGGTAATTCACTTTTTTTCTTATATATAACTTCTTTTTTGGGAATATATGAAATAGTATATCTTTCGATGGCCTCAGCAAGACAACTTATCATAGCAGATTTTTCATCTTCACTTACGCCTAAACCACCGCTCGACACTTCTCTGTCAAGATTATATAATACTTTAGCATTGGCACTTAAACATTGATACATATATAACCCATATTTCGATAGTTCTTCCCTTTTTAACATCGCATTTATGATACCAAATTTATCACTAAATATTTCTGCTAAACCATTATAATCTTTTCCTAGGAAATCAATTATTTCTTTTGAATCTAAGATTAATTTATTCTTTTTCATAATTATCACCTGGTACTGGTATTATCTTATGTATTTTTATTTTATTGCCTTCAATTTCATATATTTCATTTTCTTTTAAGTGTGAATAATAAGTATCTAACAAAGTAGTTATTTTCTTCTTATTTATCTTTTTTTTATATATCTTGGTTGAATATATACAATTAGATTGTATTCTTTTAATAAATGAATTTACGTCAAAATTTGTGGTTATTCTAGGCCCAATAAGATATGCTTTTTTTGTTTTACCGACAAGGATATCAATATTTTCAATATTTTTATTATTTAGTATTTCATAATAGGATATATATTTCATTATTTCACCTCTATTATTTTCTAATTAGTCCCTTGCCTTTTACACGTGCATATTCAATTATTTTATCATCTGCTTGATTGTTAAATGTTTCTAGACTTGCCAATAATTTATCTTTTTCTTTGGTCTTTTGTTTTATCGTTATGCACCATCTTCCAATTCCAGTATTCATATACTGGAATAGCGCTATTGGATTTAGCGTAATGTTACCACCCTTTAGTGGATCAAAAGCAATAATATTCTCTTCGTCATAACCACATAGTAGTATGGCATGTAAATAGTTTCCACTATTGCCAGCTAACATTACTATTTTATTATTTTTTAGTTGGTCAATAATAAAATCATAATCAATATCTATACCATTATTGACTTTGACATTTACTTCTTTTGCCAAATCTATGTATTTTTGATATTCAGCCATTCCTTTATCAAATAGATATTTTGGTAAATAATGTCGTTTATTGGTAAAGATATTGGGTTCTGAGTGAACTAATTCAACATCCAAGTCATTTTTAGCAAGTTCATAAGCAACTGCCGAAAACGGTGTTCCGATTAGAACTCTTGAACGATATTTTTTAAAGTAGGAAAATTCATTTTTAGAGTTAATATCAGATATGCATCCATAATACTTCATCGCTGACAACATACATACGATAGCACACGTATCGGCATTTTGAGTATATTTAGGAACATTTTTAATCATTCTGTGTTCTGATCTCTCATGTAATTTTTCGAGTCCTTCAAGAACTGTTTTATCTGAAAACTCATAAATATATCCATTATTTTTTAGTATTCTACTTTCGTTTAAGTATTCTAAAATTTTTTTTCTATATAAAAAACCTGATATACCAATTAATTGAAATGCTAATAGTTTTTCATCAACATTATCATATTTAATTATTTCATTAAATGCTTTTCTATCTGGATGTTCAAGCATAAGATAATAATGCTTAGTTTTGTAATCTTGAGATATCTTGTATGAATTAATTATTTTTACCAATTCTTCAATGCTTAATTCTGTTTTTGATTCAAAATCTCTTTTAAATCTACTTTTAAAAATGATTTCGTCATTAGCATGATATTGATTTAATAAATATTTTCCCCATTTAACACTTTCACTATCATTACTTTTGGTTAGAACGATATACTTTAAATGATCTATTTGATATTGTACATAGAATGGTTCAATTGGTGGTGTCAATAACATGAATTGCGAATCATTGACATTATAATCTTCATTGACGATTGAGATTTTATCTAGCCAATAGTCTAAATGCTTTTTTATACCACAAGATGTTATCATCGTTACTTTATCGACGTTAAGACAGGTATTATATACCGCAATTAATTCTTTTACCTGTGATGGTGTCAATTCATCTAAATTACTAGTAATTAATTCTTTATAAGCAACTTCTAATCCATCTTCATAGAATTTATTATGCCAAAGCCATCTTTCTTTTAATTCTTTTAGATAGATGGTTGGTGGTATAAGAATAAAACTATCAATCAATTCAAATATCTCTTTATTATCTTCAGCATAATTTCTATTTGCATTAAGTAATTGTTCTTCCAACACTCCATCAATAATTGGTTTCATATCGGTAGGTATTATTTCTCTTTTAATTAGATTCATTTTATTCCTCCTTAATGGTGATAATGTACTGCTGCGATATGTACTCGCAGCAGCACAATATCTTAACCATATTATCCAGTACACATCAAATCGTACTTTTTGTTAAATTTTCTCATTAATTTTTTCATTTTTTTCGCCTCCTTTTTAATTAGTTTTTTGTTGAGATCACTATAAACTCAATTACTTTTTATTAAATTCTCTTATTTTTTTCTTAGCATAACTTGTTTTAGCAATATCTAACCAATCGCCTCTAGGACCGAATGATAATTCATCAGTGATAATTCTCACACGATCTTTATTCTTCAACTCATAGTTGATTGGGACATATTCATTATTGACAACAGCCGCGACCATTGTATTACCTATATCGGTATGTATTTTATAGGCAAAATCAATTGGGGTAGATCCTTTAGGTAGTTCAATAATGTCACCACTTACCGTATAAACATATACTTTGTTGGCAAATAATTCATTCTTTACTTGGCTAACAAATTGTTGATTATCGCCAAACATAGCATTCATTTCAGTTAATGAATTAAAGAATTGATATTTATCTTTTAAATCTTTTTGCATAACATTTCTAGCTTCGCCTTTATTGATATCCCAATAAGCAGTTAGGCCAAAAGATGCAATTCTATCCATATCAAATGTTCTTATTTGTGTTTGTACTAATCTGTCATCTGGTCCAAAGACTGTCGTATGTAAAGATGAATACATATTCGTTTTAGGATTGGTAATATAATCCTTGAATTTATCATTGATTGGATGATATTCTTTATGAACCAAATATAATGTTTTATAACAGTTTTCTACTTCATCAACCATTATTTTTAAGGCTAACAAATCGTGAATATCACATATTTTATTACCTTCATTTAATCTTTTATAAATGCCATAAATATTTTTAGTTCTTACTTTTATCTCATTGGGAATGTTTCGGTCATCTAACATTCTTTTGATTTTAGTTAACATTTCCGCTAAACATTCACTACTGTCAATTTCTATTTTTTGCTTTCTTTCTTCGATTTGTTTATACATGTCTGGTTTTAAATATCTAAGCGATAAATCTTCTAGTTCACTTTTAATGCGATATGCACCGATATAGTATGCTAATGGAACAAATATTTCCATCGTTTCCAAAGCATTTTCTTTTTGTTTAAATTCATTTTTATATTCTAATGTACGCATATTATGTAATCTATCTGCTAGTTTAATAATGATAATTCTAACATCTGACGTGATACCAGTAATTATTTTTCTCGTATTTGCTAAATTTTGTTCTTCTTTGGTGGAAAAACTTATTTTAGCAAGTTTAGTGACACCATCAACTAAGTTAGCAATATCTTTATTAAATATATCCGCAATATCTTCTTTGGTGGCATTAGTATCTTCGATAACATCGTGTAATAATCCGGCACATACCGTATCTCTATCGGCATGCATCTCTGCTAAAATGTGAGCCACATTCAAAGGATGATTAATATAGGGTTCACCACTTTGACGATATTGTCCTTTATGCATCTCATTGGCATATTCATATGCTTTTTTGACAATGTCTACTTCATCAGGATTATAATCTTTAATTATTGCTAGTAAATCATTGATTGTCATATTTACACCTCCATATATACAAAAAACGGCAGTGAGGCTAATCATATAGTCAAACTACCGTTTATTTTTTCTTTTTAAATATAAGGCGCAAAGTATTAAAGTACATTATATTAATGTGTTTTTTAAAGATTGAATCATGATTTAAATATAAATACATGTTATTGTACTTCATAAAAACCCCTCGCCTTTTCAAATAAAATTTTAGATTACTTTACTACTATTTTATTTGAAAGTCAACATATTTCGGTAGTTTTTATTTGATTAATCTTTTAGTATTACTGTTTGTTAAATTATTTAATGAGTGAGATATCTTGCCAGTATAGTTAATATATAATTCATGCATAGCTCTTGTTATTGCAACATATAGTAATTTTTGACTGATAAGATCATCACCATAATTTTCTTCATTTGCGTTATATAAGATGACAGCATCAAATTCTAATCCTTTAGATAGGTATGATGGTAAGACTGATACACCACCATGATATTCTTCATTTTTA
>ONWZ01000135.1 GCA_900321645.1 uncultured Eubacteriales bacterium
AAAAGAGTTCCATAAGTTATAAAATATGGGATTTCATGTTCCTTACAGATTTTCACAAATTCATCTAAAACCTTTACTTCATATTCTTTTAATTTCTTTGAATCATAATTACTTTTCATATATAACCATCCTAATAATAGTTTACCATATAGTTAATAAATTGTAAATTAATAAAACTGCTTTTTATAAGAAAGCAGTTATTATTTTTTATGATAATATTTATAAAAATTACTTTGAATTATTTTTTCATTAATACTAATCTTTTGATTAACAATTTGGGATATTCTTTTAGTGTATTCATCTTCCCTATTTTCTTTGGAATAATATGTGCCATCATACCATGAATAATCATTAAAATAAACAAATTTTTCATGATTTTCACTAAAGACATCTGTTCCCATATATAATTTTGGTTCATAGTTTATACCAAACATATTAAATAGCGTTACGGGAATATCGGCTGTATCAATTATCGTATCAATATCCTTATGTATAATATCTTTACTCCAAATAATTAAAGGCGTGTGCTCAATCAAATTATTATCATTAGTGGCTTTAACTTTATTAATTTTATCGTAACCATATGCATAATGATCAGCATATAACACAATTACGGTATCATCAAGATAACCATCATAATCTAAACGTTCTAACAATAATTTAATAAAATTATCGGTTTCGTTAGCTAGCAATTTAATACATGTCGTTTCTTCATCATCTTTGACGATTAAATTTGATGTTTTTTTAGCTAAATTATCACAAAGTTCATTTTCTTTGTATGGCACATGTGCTGAATATGTAGTAATAAAGGTAAAGAATTTATTATCGTTTACAATTAAATTATAGCTGTTGTCATTTTTAGCAATATTGGTATCATAATCAAAATAATCATTGAAATCCATATCATATAGTGCGTAATGTTCATCAAATCCTAGGGCAATATGAAAATCATGGCGATTATAAAATCCACCTTTATTCATATGCATTGAATTAACTATATAACCATTGCTTTTTAATAGCGATGGTAAACTATAATTATAGTTGTTATAGTTATAATTGTAAATAGCTTTATTACTGGTAATAGCGTATAGTCCACTAATGCCAGCAAATTCGCTATTTATGGTCATTCCACTACCATAAAACGGAGCATATCGATTAGTAAAATTTAAGCCCTCTTTAGATAATTTATATAGCGTTGGCATGACATCTTCAGTTACTAACCAATCATCGATGCTTTCTAACATGATTATTATTAAATTCTTATCTTTAAAAATACCAGTATATTCATTTTTAGACAAGGCTATTTCATTGTCATCTAGATATTCATTTATTTCACTAATAACTTCTTTATTGTTAGTAAAAAAATAATTTTTGGTATATAGATAAATATCTCTAAAGACATATTCATACATACCACTTAGCATTAAACTACGATTTTTACTACCAAATGTATTATAAACATTTTTGGGTGCTTTCCATGCTTCCCATGATTTTTCAGGCACTGGTTTTCCTAGGCAATTAATTGCCCCAATACGTAGTAAGACAACAATAACGACGATAGCTGCAATTTTTGCTTTTTTATTCGTTATATTGAAAAGTCTTTTTCCTTTTGATAAGTCTAAAACCACAATCATCGATACAATCGATAATAACGTAACAATCAAGACAGGATCATTTATATATGTTAAAGCATATGATAAATAGTCATTAGCCTCACCGACTGAAAACAAACTAACTAATGAAAAAACATTGCCAAGAATTTGGAAATGAACAATTTGGGCAATAAAATAAATGTTGGCAAGAATAGTGAAAACAATATATATTATCTTTGCTTTCTTATCAAATATTAAGCAAAGCAATAATACTATTACGACATAACTTAAAGAAAAGCTTAGTGGTAAAAGTGATTTAATACTGACAAATCCAATCTTTTCACGCACCAAGTATCTTAAACCAACATCCAATATTAAAAATGTAAATATTATTCCTAGATAAACTAAGACTTTTAAAATCTTATCTTTTTTATTCATCCTTACCACTACCCTCTATCATATAAAGTATAACATAAATGGCAAAAGAAAAAAAGATAAAAATTTATCTTTTTTAAACATCATATGTTTTATCAATAGCTTTTAGTTCATTAAAGGTATCTATTTCAATGATATCGCCTTCATAACATTCTCTAACAGCTATTTGATAATTCTTTTTACATACATCTAGAATTACTTGTTCCCAATACTTTTCTTTACCACCTGGGGAATTATATACTGCTTCAATATCTTTTTCAATTTTTTGGGCATCTTCCTTAGTATAGTATGAGATACCATACATTTGATAACAGTTATAACCTCCTACTTTTTCTTTGGTAATAATGCCGTTTTTAGTTTCTAAGCACCAATCATCGGTAACACTAACATATTTACCTAAGAAATTACTTTGATATTCATATTTTCTAATTAAATTTTGATTATATAGATATAAATCAGATTCTAAAACATATGCGTTAGCAAATTTATCTTTGACTAGATAAGCTGATGATATATTATTAGCTTCATTATATTTATGATTGACAATAAATTTAATATTTGGATATTTTTTTAATAAAATTTCAAATTGTTCATTTAGATAACCAGTAACAATAATTATTTCTTCGATACCTACCTTAACACAAGCATCGAGCATTGTTTCAATAATTTTTTTACCATTTACTAGAACTAATGGTTTGGGAGTATTCAAGGTAATTGGAACTAATCTAGAACCAAAACCAGCCGCTAAAAAGATAGCTCTTTTTACACGGTAAGGTTCTAGGACCTTTAATCCTAAATCAGTAATGGTATTATCTTCATTAATATATTTTAATTTAAGAAAGTCACTCACTATTTTGTTAACTGTCCCTAAAGATAATTTAGTTAATTCTGATAATTTTCTTTGGGATAATTTTTCTTTTTCTTTTTCGATGGCTGTTAAAATTAAAAATTCATTATATGTTATTTGCATACATCATTCTCCTATGTTCTTTACGATTTATTAAATATACACTACCTTTAACGATAATATTAAAGGCTAAAATGACTAGTGATACAATAGCTGCTTCACCTAACATTAGATTTCCTTCGTATTGATTGATCATTAATGATAAGGGCATTGTTTTGGTATTAAATAAGAAAGCAACTGCTGATATTGTAATCATCGAATTGACGAAGAAATAAGCAAACATTTCCCTAATTGTTTTCTTAGTACATGGAATAATAACATCGAAGATAATCCTTAGTGGTTTTATATGACATGTTTTAGCTACAACTTCATAGTTAGGATTTACTTTTTGTAAGGCATTATATGCCATTAAGTAAGGACTAGCAATGAAATGCACAATATTGACAATTATTAAGATTAAATACGTATTATAGATAAAACTGTTATGGAATGTTATCGTATATGATAAACCCAAAACGATACCAGGAATGGCTAATGAGACAATTGTCAAGATATGAGCTATCTTTGATATGTTACCTTTAATTCTAGCAGTATAATATGCGGTTGCATAGGCAATAATTGTACCAATTATTGATACTAAGACAGCGATTAATACAGAATTAAAGACATACATTCCTAAATTGTTACTTAAGACATATTCAAAGTGTTTTAGTGAGAAAACACGATTTAAAGTAACGTTATCGATAAAGGCGTAAAAGATAAATGAGCCAATTATCAGAAAGATAAACGTAATAATTAGATAGATAAAGATTGTCAAAACGGCATCTCTTGTTTTATTTTTGGTAATTTTAAAATCTTTACTGAATTCACCAAATGAATAATCTTTACTAAAATTATCAAATAAAAATGATATAAAGGCTGGAATTAATAAGAATAAACCAATCATGGTTCCTCTTGAGAAATCAAGTAAGCCAATTACTTCTTTATATAAGAAAACTGGTAAAGTAATAAACTTACCACCAACCGCTAGGGGAACACCATAATCAGTAAATATCAAGGTGAATACCGCAAAGATTGATGATAATAACGGCTTTTTCATATAACACATGGTCACATTTTTAAATGTTTCCCATTTATTCATTCCAAGTACTTTGGCTGAATCATACATCGTATTATCAATATAATTAAAACCATCATCTAACATGAGAAAAGCAACTGGAAATGAATATAAGATAGAGCCTAAAATAATTCCGGGTTCTCCAATGATATCAAAACCAAAATATGAGGAAATAATACCATTAGCACCAAACAGATTGATTAAGCCTAAACCATGGGAAATAGATGGAATTAACATCGGTAAAGTTAAAAATACTTTTAAAATAGCACGATGTTCAATTTGGGTTCTATTTAAAGTATAAGCTAGTAAGTAAGCAATGCCCACTGATAATATTGTGGCAATGCTAGTTACTAACAACGAATTATTAAAAGCACTTTTAAAGCCATCTGATGCAAGTAATTCGGGGAAGGTACTCCACTCTACTTTAATTAACATTATTAATAGTGGATAAAAGATGGCAATAATTAGAAATAAGAAAATCAAAAGACTAAGACGATTACTTTTCTTCATTATAAATCAATTCCCGTACATCTTTCAATTGATGATACTTTTTCAATCAAGTGATTAGTAACGAAATTTCTCACATAATCGTTAGCGGGATGATTATATATCTTATTAGGCGTATCAATTTGTTCAATATTACCTTCACGCATAACCATAACACGATCTGATAGTGAGAAAGCTTCTTCTTGATCATGAGTAATATATATCATCGTTGTTTTGAATTTCTTTTGAATTTCTTTTAATTCTTTTCTAAGTCCTAAACGATTATCGGCATCTAGGGCTGACATTGGTTCATCAAATAAAATTATATCAGGGTTTAATGATAGGGTTCTCGCAATTGCAACCCTTTGTTGTTGTCCTCCAGATAACTCATGGGGATACTTATAAAGGTGATCCTCCATGTTAACTACTTTTAACATTTTTAAAGCTTCTTCTTTAGCTTTAATTTTATTTTTTAATTTTAAATTTAGGGCATATTTAACATTATCTAAAACGTTCATATTAGGAAAAAGTGCATAGTTTTGAAAAACCATGCCCATTTCCCTTTTTCCCGTATCTAGATTGGTAATGTTTTTACCTTTTTTAACAATCTCACCATTAGTTGGTTTTTCGATACCAATTAAAATTTTTAGGAGGGTTGTTTTTCCACAACCGGATGGGCCTAAAATTGATAGGAATTCACCATCTTTAACATTAAAACTAATATTATTTAAAACTGTTTTTTTGTTATATACTTTAGTGAGATTCTTAATCTCTAGATTATCCATTAACTTCTTCCCATCTCTTAGTTAATTTTTCTTTAGTAGCGATGCTGTCAACACCTGTCATATCAGCATCTTTTAAGTTTTCTGGATAATTAGCAACTTGATTGTTTTGATCAACTAGAATTATATCTGGCATATAATGTTCTTTATCATAACGTCCAAATTCATTAATAACAAATTCAAATACTTCTTTAACATGATCTTTTTCATCATGACCTTTAACGATACCACATGATGTTGTATTATATGGTGAACCAGTTTCTAGTTCCACAATACTATAGTTATAGCCTTCGTTGATAGCTTGTACACCTTGGGCAGTCATACCCATGGCAATGGCAATTTCACCTTGTTTTAGTAAGTTTGTTGGGCCTGATCCTGAAGTTGTAAACTCTCTCATATTTTCTTTTAATTTCTTGAAGTATTCAACTGCTTCATCTTCACCCATAATGTTTACAGCATTTAAGAAGAAGCCATAACCAGTTCCTGATGTTTTTGGATCTGGCATTGCAATTAAATTTTTATATTCTGGTTTTAGTAAATCAGCATATGTTTTTGGAACACTTAAATTGTGTTCAGCTAAGTATTTATTATCAACGATAATATTTAGGGTATACTTGACCCAAGTTAAATAGTTACTAGCAGTATTAACGCCGTCTAGATAGATACTATCATCAAACCATGATAGATCAGCAAAATTTTCCTGGACATTAGCCATATGGGCTGTCTCAAGGTCGATAACAATATCAGCTTCAACTTTTTCACCTTCAGCTTTTATCTTGGCAGCACTATTACCAGTACTCATGTGTTGAACAACAATGTTCAATTCAGGAAACTTATCTTTAAGTTGTTCCTTTAATTCTTGGTCCCTTTCTTCTTCTTGGCAAGAATAAATGACTACATCAGCTTTTTTGCCACAAGCAGTCATAGTTAGTGTCA
>ONWZ01000132.1 GCA_900321645.1 uncultured Eubacteriales bacterium
AAGTGACAATTTCATTATAAGTGACATTATTAATACGATATGTACGAACTTCACGGGTAGCTTCTTTTTCACCCATTACCCATGGCATGAGCATTTTGATAGTTACTTCTTTTTGATTCTTTAAAGCTTCCTCGTAAGAACTATGATAACGTGTATTATTGGTATTATCATAATATGTTATTTCATGAGTTAAATATAATTTTTCATTCGTTTTTTCATTATTACTAACAATTGTATATGCTCCCGCTGTTAAAATTAAAGAACCCGTTAATGCACAAGTAATAACACGCGTCTTTAATTTTTGTAATTTTGTTTGATATTTTTTTATTTCATTACTTTTCTTAGTAACTTGGTTTTGTAAATAAGATTCATTTTCACATGGTGGTAAAATAATTTCTGGATATTTTTTGATATAAGCATTTAACATTGTATCTAAACTTACTGCTTTAAGGAATGCTTCATAATAAGTAAAATCATTACTATTATCAGTAATCATCAATTCAATTTCAGCCATTTTGTTATTAAATTTTTCACGCATATTTTTATGCAAATACAATTTTGATAATTTATATTTAAGATCATTAATAATTTTATAATATTCTTCTTGGTAGTTCATAATATACTCCCTTTCAGGCGTTATATCATAACATAATAATGATAAAAAATCAAATATTTGATTGTCAAATAAAATCTGCTATGATAAAATTAAGATGGTGATAGATATGAAAAAGATAATTAAATGGTTAATATTCGTTTTCATTATTTTATCTTTAACAGCTGTCTATGCTAGATACATTGGTACTAGAGGTTTAATTACCAAAGAATATACGATTAATAGTAATAACCTTCCTGTTGGTTTTGATGGCCTTAAAGTAGTCCATTTTTCTGATATTCACTATAATCGTGCCATTTCACTTAGTAAGATTAAGAAAATAGTCGACGAAATTAATCTAATCAATCCCGACATCGTTGTTTTTACCGGTGATTTAATTGATAAAGATAGCGAATTAACCGAAAAAGATTATAATAATTTAACTAATTTATTTCTAAAGATTAATGCTAAATATGGTAAATATGCCGTTATTGGTAATCATGATTTTATCAAAGATAAAGATAAAGTTATCGATGTATTTAATGGTAGTAATTTTAAATACTTAGATAACGATCATGAAATAATCTATGATAAAGATATACATACAATTTTTATTGGGGGACTTAGTACTATTAGTTATGAACAAGAAGATTTAAATAAGACATTAAGCTATTTAAAAGAACATGATGATATCGATTATAAAATAGTTTTAGTCCATGAACCTGATATTAGTAAGCAAATTGCTAATGATTATGATATCGATTTAATCCTAGCGGGACACTCCCATAATGGCCAAATTAGAATTCCTTTTATCGGAGCTATCTATACTCCACCACATGCTAAAAAATACTATGATAATTATTATCAAATTGGTGATACGGATTTATATATTTCTTCGGGAATTGGTGTTAGTACCATTAATGGCAGGTTATGTAATCGACCATCAATTAATTTTTATCGCATAAATAAAGAAATCTCAGAATGAGATCTCTTTTATTATTCAACCGTTACAGATTTAGCAAGATTTTTTGGTTTATCGATATCACATTTATTTAATTTAGCAACATAATAAGCAATTAGTTGCATTGGAACAATTGTTGGCATTGGTTCTAAGATTGGATTAGTCGTAGGAATAACAATCTTATCGTCATAGAAGTCTCCTTCAGTATCTAATTCATCAGTAATGATGTAGATCACATATGCACCACGGGCTTTAACTTCTTTTAAATTACTAATTGTTTTATCCGCAATAGACTTATCAGTAACAATGCCGATTATAGGCGTTCCTTCTTCGACTAAGGAAATAGTTCCATGTTTTAATTCGCCTGCCGCATAAGCTTCTGAATGAATATAGGAAATTTCTTTTAGCTTAAGGGATGCTTCCATACACAAAGCATAATCGATACCACGACCGATATAGAATATATCATTACGATGATAGATTTTCTTAGCAATTCTTTGATATGCATCCGTTTTGGCAAGTAGACTTTCAATTAAGATTGGTAATTCTTTCAAATCACTTTCTAATGTTTTAATCACTTCTAATTCTTTATTTTCAGCATTGAGATAAGCTAGTAATGCTAATACTAATACTTGAGCTAAATAAGCTTTCGTCGTAGCGACAGCAACTTCTCTACCAGCTTCAGTATAAATAACATATTTTACTTCTCTCGCAATTGAACTTTCTTTAACATTGATAATTCCTAAAGTATCACTATGATATTTTTTAGCTATTTTAACAGCTTCCAATGTATCAGCCGTTTCACCAGATTGGGAAATAGCAATTACTAAAGTTTTTTTATTGATAAATATTTTTTTATAACGAAACTCACTAGCAATTTCAACTTCCGTAGGAATTCCAGCATATTTTTCAATTAAGTATTTGCCAACTAAACCAGCATGCATCGCACTACCACAAGCAACAATAACTATTTTTTGATACTTTCTTAAATTTACTTTGGTAATATGCGCACTTCTTTTAATAACTTCTGCTTCCTCGTATATTTCTTTTAACATATAGTGATCGTATCCATTTTTACTTACCATTTCACTACCCGCTTCAAATGTTTTAATCGTAGGTATTATTTCTTTGTTTTTATCATTATAAACAATAATCTTATCTTGAGTTACTTTAGCATAATCACCATCATTTAAAATAATATACTGATTAGTATAATCGACAATTGCTGGAACATCTGAAGCTAAATAATTAGCCTTTTTACCTACCCCAATTATTAGTGGGCTATTCTTCTTAATGGCATATAAAGTATCCATTTCATTACTGCATATTAATCCAATGGCATAAGCTCCTTGAGCCTTTAATTTAAATTCTTTAATAGCCTTTAAAACATCGTTTGTTTGATGATATAAATCATATAGTAAGATAACTGCTACTTCCGTATCAGTATCACTTTTGAATTCATATCCTTTACTTTGTAATTCTTTCTTTAATGCTGAATAATTTTCGATTATTCCATTATGAACAATTGTAATATCTTTGTAATTATGTGGATGAGCATTTACTTTATTGGGAATCCCATGAGTAGCCCATCTAGTATGACCGATTCCAATACTTGCTTTTTCATTAAAATTTAAGGTATTTTTTAATTTTTCAATTCTTCCGGTTTCTTTTTTTATTGTCAGCTTATTGTTATAAATATAAGCTACGCCTGAGGAATCATATCCTCGATACTCTAAATGTTCTAATCCATTAATTAAAACATCTAAAGCCTTCTTTTCTTTGCCGATATAACCGACAATTCCACACATAATTTTCTCCTTGTTATATATTATGTACGTGATATATACTTTGTTATAATTTTGATTTTATTTTTTAAATATATCTTACGAATGTACTTCCGTGATAGAATCCGCCGAATTTTCGATAACTATCAACCTCGTCACCAATTTAATGGTCTGGCGCTCATTATTATCGTTACCT
>ONWZ01000129.1 GCA_900321645.1 uncultured Eubacteriales bacterium
AAAATAAATGATGAAATTGATGAACTTAGACATAAAGCTACTTCGGCTTTACTTACGAGAAGAGATGTTATTGTTGTCGCATCTGTTTCATGTATTTATGGTATTGGTGAAGTTGAAGAATATAAAAATAAAATGTTAACTTTGACAAAAGGTGATGTAATAGAACGTAATCAAGTATTAGAAAAACTAGTTGAAATGCTATACGAACGTAGTCAATTTGATTTATCTAGAGGAACATTTAGAGTAAGAGGAGATACGGTCGAATTGATTCCAGCATATGAAAGACAAAATGGCATTATGATTGAATTCTTTGGCGATGAAGTTGATCGTATATGTGAATTCGATGTCGTAACCGGAACTATCTTAAAAGAAAAGAAAAGTGTTTCGATATTCCCAGCTAGTCACTTTGTTACAAGTGATGATAAACTAAAGGAAGCAGTTAAAAGAATCAAGGAAGAACTTGAAGTAAGAAGAAAATACTTTTTAGATAATAATAAATTAATCGAGGAACAACGAATTAGAGAAAGAGTAAATTATGATACAGAAATGCTTTTAGAAACCGGATTTTGTCGAGGAGTTGAAAACTATTCAAGACATTTAGCTTTGCGTGGAGAAGGAGAAACACCTACGACATTAATGGATTTCTTTCCTAAGGATTTTTTGCTTGTTGTCGATGAATCGCATGTTACATTACCACAAGTAAAAGGAATGTATAATGGCGATAGAGCTAGAAAGCAGAATCTCGTTGATTATGGATTTAGATTACCAAGTGCGCTTGATAATAGACCATTAAAATTTTCTGAATTTGAAAAGAAAATAAATCAAGCAATTTATGTTAGTGCCACACCAGGTGATTATGAACTAGAGTTAGTCAATCATAAATATACCGAACAAATTATTAGACCAACTGGTTTATTAGATCCATTAATTGAGGTTAGAACTAGTAAGAATCAAATCGATAATTTAGTCGAGGAAATTACTAAACGTAAAGAAAAGAATGAAAGAGTTTTAGTTACGACATTAACCATCAAAATGGCGGAGGAACTTGCTAATTATTTAAAAGATATCGATATTAAGGTGGCATACCTACATAATGAAATTAAAACATTAGAAAGAATGCGTATTATTCGTGATCTAAGACTTGGGGTATATGATGTAGTTGTTGGCATCAATTTACTGCGTGAGGGAATTGATATTCCAGAAGTATCTTTAATTGCAATTATGGATGCTGATAAACAAGGATTTTTAAGAAGTGATCGTAGTTTAATTCAGACAATTGGAAGATGTGCTAGAAATGCTAACGGAATGGGTATCATGTATGCGGATACGATTAGTGAAAGTATGAAGATAGCCATAGATGAAACTAAAAGAAGACGTCATATTCAAGAAGAATATAATGAAGAGCATCATATTGTACCAAAGACAATTATTAAAGAAATTAGAGAATTAATTAGCAATGAAGATGAAAATGCCAAGAAAGAACATAAAGAAAAATTAAGCAAGAAAGAAAAGATTGATTTAATCGACAGATTAAAGAGTGAAATGAATAAAGCAGCTAGAGAACTTAACTTTGAAAGAGCAATGGAACTTAGAGATATCATTTTTGAAATGGAAAGTGAATAAAGGAATAACAACTGTTATTCCTTTTATTTATAATTATAAGTAGAAATATTTAATAAAATACCAATACTAGTCATCGAGATAAGTAAACTAGAGCCTCCATATGATAGGAATGGAAGAGTAACACCAGTAACAGGAATTAAGCCAGTGACAACCATTAAATTAAGAATCGTTTGAAAGGCAATGCTAAAGGTTATGCCATAGGCTAAATACTTACCAAATTTATCTTCAGTATTTAATGATATTTTTATACCATGATAAATTATTGTGATAAATAAAAATGAGATAATTAAAATGCCCATGAAGCCTAATTCTTCACTGATAATTGCAAAGATAAAATCAGTTTGCGGTTCAGGAAGATAGAAGTGCTTTTGAATTGAATTACCAAGTCCCATGCCAAGTAAACCTCCAGGACCAATGGCATAGAGTGACTGAATAATTTGAAAGCCGCTTCCCAAGGGATCAGACCAGGGATTTAAAAAGGAAGTAATTCTAGCTAGACGGTAAGGAGCAATAATGACTAAAACGATAATTCCAATTAAACCAAGAATACCAATCTTAACAAAGAAGCTCATGTTAACACCAGACACGAACAAAAGAGCTACAACTGACATAACAATAATTACTCCAGTACCAAAATCTGGTTCTAACATGATTAAGCCAAAGACGAGAAAGACAATTAATAGAATTGGTAAGACAGAAGTTTTTATATCTTTAATTTTATTATTTGATAAGTATTTAGCGGTAAATATTATTAAACCTAATTTTGTAAATTCACTTGGTTGAATGCCAAATGGACCAATCCCAAACCAACTTCTTGAACCATTTCTAATGGTACCAATACCAGGAATTAAGACAAGTATTAGTAAGAATATACAAATGAATAGTATTTTATTACTATATTTTTTATATATGGGATAGGGTATTTTAGATATTATATATATTAAAAAATAACCAACTAATAAAAAGACACCTTGATTAATTAAGTATTTATACGGATTATGAAATTTATAATCAGCCCAAATATTTGATGATGAATAAATCATGAGTAAGCCAAATAACGATAAGATAATAACTGATATTAACAATGTTTTATCGATTCTTTTCATAGTAAATTATATGAATAAAAAAAAGAAAAAAGCACATAATGTGCTTTATAACCATACGCCATAGATTAGGGCAAGTAAACATAAGATGAATCCGGCTATCCAGAAGACTTTAACGATACTTCCTTCACGCCAACCTAATCTTTCAAAGTGGTGATGAATTGGAGTCATTAAGAAGACTTTTTTCTTAAAGACAACTACTGAGAATATTTGAATCATAACAGTTAATGTTTCAATTACAAAGACACCACCGATAACCGCTAATGATAATTCGTGGTTCGTAAGGATTGCAATCGTTGCTAAAGTAGCTCCTAAAGTTAAACTTCCGGTATCGCCCATAAAGACTTTAGCCGGATTAGAGTTATATACCAGAAATCCCATAATTGCTCCAACTAAGATGAAACAAAAGATACCCATATCTTTATATCCTTCAATCCAATAACTTCCCCAAGCAATAAGTCCAAAAGCAATGAAGGCAATTGCTGATAAACCACCAGCTAATCCATCTAAACCATCAGTTAGGTTAACAGCATTGGAAGACCCTACCAAAAGAAGTAAGATAAAGATGCCATAGAACCAACCTAAATTCCATTTAATACCAAGTAAAGTAATTTCTAAGACAGAAGTTGCATTGGTATACTTTCTATATAAAATATAAAATATCAAAGCAACGACAAATTGCAGTAATAGTTTTTGAAGTTGCGTTAATCCTTTATTTTGATTTTGCTTAATTGATAAGTAGTCATCTAAAAAACCAATTAAACTATATGAAATAAATACAAACAAAACAATTAATAAGTTTACTGAGAATTCCATACGATCAGTTAGAATTAAGAAGATTGTTGCTAAGATAGTTGGAATAATAAAGATAATTCCACCCATTGTCGGAGTTCCTGATTTTCTTTGGTGTGCTTCAACGTAGACATTTATTCTTTGACCCGCTTTAATCTTTTTGAGCAAGGGAATAGCAAATAAACCTAACGCCGTTGCTAAAATGAAACCAATCATTAAAGCAAATAACGATTTAGTTAATGTTAACATAGTCCACTTCCTTTACAAAATCATTATATCATAAAATAGATAATAATTTCTAATAATGTTTAATGTTTACAGATGATTGTCAGTTGCTAAGGAGAATTTTAATCGTAGAATTTTCAGGTAAATATGTTCCAGGAGATGGGGCGATAGCTTTAATGATTTTGCCATTGCCAGCATAATTTATAGTAAATTTCTTTAATTCTTTTTTTGCTTCATCGATATTTTTATCAAGAACATTTGGTACAGCTATATATTTTGTATCGTACCAATTGTAAGTTTTTTCTAAGGTATAATCGGATGGTTCGATTTTTAATTCATCAATGATATCGGTCATAATACTTTTAGCAATTGGTGCTGACACGGTACCACCATATTGAGTTACGCCTTTAGGGTAATCAATTGCTACATAGACAACCGCTTGTGGATTATCAGCTGGTATAAAGCCTATGAAAGATAAAATATAATTACCAGTTAAGTAATGACCATCTTTAACTTTTTGGGCGGTTCCCGTTTTGCCACCAACTCGGTATCCCTCGATATAAGCGTTTCTACCAGTTCCATAAGCAACAACTGTTTCTAATGTCATACGAACTGTTTGACTTGATTCATTACTGATAACTTTCCTTACAATTTGTGACTTATTTTCCAAGACAATTTCTCCGGTATTAGGGTCGGCAATTCTTTTAACAACATATGGTTTATATAAATTACCACCATTGATGGCAGCCGAAACAGCGGTAATTTGCTGAATGGCACTGACGCTAATTCCTTGACCAAAAGCAGTCGTGGCTAATTCAACTGGGCCAACATTATTTAAATTAAATAAAATACCTGTCGATTCACCATTTAAATCAATGCCGGTTTTTTTACCAAAACCAAAATTGTAAATATATTTATATAATCTTTCTTTACCTAATTTTTGACCTAAGGATACAAAGCCAGGATTACAACTGTTTTGGACAACTTGTAAATATGTTTGACTACCATGACCACCGTGCTTCCAGCATTTAATTCTAGCACCTTCGACATTGACGCTACCACCATCATAGAAAGTATCATTAAGTAAATCGACAGTCTTTTCTTCGATGGAAGCAGCAAGAGTAATAATTTTGAAGGTAGATCCTGGTTCATAAGTAGCCCAAATCGCATGATTTCGATTAATTACTTCGGTACTATAATTTTGGTAATTGCTTGGTGAAAAATCTGGTTTAGAAGCAAGCGCTAAAATTTCACCATTGTTTGGGTCCATTACAATGGCCCAAGCTCCATCGGCATTATATTTACTCATCGCATTATTGAGTTCTCTTTCAACTGAGGCTTGAATATTATAATTAATTGTTAAATATAAATCCATTCCATTAACTGGTTCAACGTAGACACTACTTTTATCAAGTTTATTTCCTTTGGCATCCGAAAAATATTTAATGGCCCCATTTTTACCAGTAAGATATTCATCATATTTTAGTTCTAATCCCGATAAGCCTTGGTTATCAATACCAACATAACCTAAAGAATGAGAAAGTAATGTATCATAAGGATAATATCTTTTTCCTTCTTTTAAAAGATAAACGCCATCATAATTTAAAGCATTAATCTTATCGGCAGTATCAAAAGATAATTGTCTACCTTCAGGATGAATAATTTCAACTGATGAATGTTTATTAACATGTTCACTAATCTTATCTTCCGAAACATTTAAAATATTAGATAAGTCTCTAATAACGGCTTGTTTATCTTTAATTTGATTAGGAACTACCACTAAAGAAACAGTCGTTAAATTATCCGCTACAACCACATTATCACTAGTAATAATTCTTCCACGATTAGCTCCAATCACAAGATTTCTACTCCAAAGGTCAGTGGCTAAAGTATTTAACTTTTTATAACTAAATACTTGAATATAAAAAACCTTAAAAATAATTAAGATAAAACATAAAATAATCATCAATAAAACAATCTTAATACGTGTATCTATATGCTTTATAAACATAACTATACCTCAGTTAAGTTTATGCATAAAAGATTTATTAATACACAAAAAAAGAGGCTGACCCCCTGGGGAACAGCCTCCCAAAAAGAATAAAAAGGGGTTGGCTAGTGTGATACTAGCACCAATTCGCCTAAGAAATTTGAATTGGTAGTTAAT
>ONWZ01000128.1 GCA_900321645.1 uncultured Eubacteriales bacterium
AATGAATTAAAATCTAATACTTCACTATCAAATAATTGCTCTAACCCCCTACCCAATGCTTTCTTCTTTTGGTCCATTTCTATCTATTACCTCCTTCGCTAAATTAAGATAAGCTCTTGTTCCTTTGCCTCTTGGGTCATAATCAAGAATTGTTTTTCCATGGCTTGGAGCCTCTGCTAACTTAATTAATCTTGGCACTATCGTATCATATACTCTTTCTTTAAAGAAATCTTTAATACTATCTATTACTTCTAATCCTAAATTAGTATTAACGCTTAACATTGTTAATAATACTCCTTCAATATCTAAATTAGGATTAATCTTTCTTTGCGCTAACATAATGGTATTAATTAATTGCATTATTCCCTCGAGTGCATAATACTCACATTGGACTGGTATTAAAACTGAATCAGCGGCTGCCAAAGCATTCGTAGTTAGTGTTCCTAAAGACGGTGGACAATCAATTAATATATAATCATAATTATCTTTAATCCTTGATAATTCATCTTTTAAACGCATAACCCGATTAAATTTAACATTATTTTCACGATATTTACGTTCTATTTCTAAGAGTTCCATCTCAGCACCAGCCAAATTTAAATAAGCTGGAATAATACTTAAATTAACACTCTCAGTCTTAACAATTGCTTTCTCAATTGGTGTCTTCATTGTCAAAACTTCATATATACTACTAGCAATGTTTCTTTTATCAATTCCTACACCTGTTGTCGCATTACCTTGGGGATCTAAATCAATCATTAGTACTTTCTTGCCTAAAATACCTAATGCTGCTGATAAATTAATACTTGTCGTAGTTTTACCAACACCACCCTTTTGATTTACAATTGCAATTACCTTTCCCATGTTACTTCACCTCATCTAGTAAACTATTTTTACGTCAACCTCTTCCATATTCAATATATATTTTATCAAAAAAAAACTCACTTGAAAAGACTAAATCTCTCTTTTTGAAGTATTTTCATAAAATATTAGAATTCCTATTTAAAATGTTATATTACTCATAAATCATCACATAATTTACGTGTAAATTTGACAAAATACATAATTTTTGCTATTATATACAGCCAAGAAAGAGGAGATAATATGGAAAATATTACTAGTGCCATTAGCGTACAAGTAGATTCCCAAGATAAAGAAATGGCCAATGATATTCTAAAAAGCCTAGGACTTAATATGAGTACCTATGTCAATATGGCTATTAAACAATTACTATATACGAATGGATTACCTTTCGAAGTAAAGAATCCAATTAGTAATGAAAAGAATGAATTAACTGATATTATCAAAGAAAAAAGTACTGATAATTATCATGATTATGCATCAATGCCTAATCTTGCTGAATTCATGAAATAATGAGGAGAAAATGAACAACTATATATTAGATTTAATTAAAGAAGCTGTTAACAAAGATAAAGAAAGTAATGTTAATAGGCTATATCGTATGGTCTGGATTAACATTCTTGAACAATTTAAGACAAATCCTGTCAATTATGATATTTTCTTATGGGTTAAAGAAAAAGGAAACAACTATTATAATTTAATCTATTATAAAGATGGTAAATTAAATGAAATGCTTTTTCAAATGACCAAAGAAGATCGTGAAACGTTAAAAGAAATGCTTTTAGAGGATGGTTTTACCATCAATGACAGTATTATTAAAATAAGTCGTGAAAAAATAATCAGTTTCGCTCGAGATGATAATAAAGAAAAAGTTAAAATACACTAAAAAAATGCTAGATTTCCTAGCATTTTTTATTATCTAATGCTATAATACATACGAGTTGGAGGTGTAATTATGTACCTTGATATTATAGGTAAACTTGATGAATTAACTGATGAGTATCTAATCGTTGGTGTTTCAGCCGGTCCTGATTCAATGGCTCTATTAGATTTATTACAAAAGAATTGTCATAAACAACTAATCTGTACTCATATCAATCATAATGTCCGTAAAAGCAGTCATGATGAAGAAAAATACTTAAAAAAATATTGCCAAGAAAACAATATCATTTTTGAATGTATGAAAATAACTAATTATACCGAAAACAACTTTGAAAATGAAGCTCGACGTAAAAGATATGCTTTTTATGAGGAAATACTAAAGAAATATCATTCACATACCTTATTATTAGCTCATCATGGTGATGATTTAATTGAAACTATTCTTATGAAAATTATTCGTGGTTCTAACCTTGAAGGATATGCCGGTATTAAAACTTATGCAAAACAAAAAAATTATACTATTATTAGACCATTATTAAGTCTAACAAAAGATGATCTTCTTAAATATAATAAAGATAATCATATTAAGTACTTTATTGATGATACTAATGAAGATATCACATACACTAGAAATAGATTAAGAAAAAATATCTTACCGATATTAAAAAAAGAAGATACCGATATTCATCTAAAATTCTTAAAATATTCAGATACCTTACAAGATTATTATAATTATGTGGAAGATATTACTACTGAAAAGATTAATAATATATATAAGGATAATACAATCGATATTAATAAATTTAAAAAAGAACATCAATTTATGCAAAAAAATATTATTTTTTATATTTTAAGTAATCTTTACAATAATGAATCTAATATTATTAAAGATAAACATATTGATGATATTATTAAATTAATTAATAATGATAAACCAAATTTAAGTATTGATCTACCTAATAATTATCAAGCTAAGAAAGTATATAATCATATTTATATTGAAGAAAAAGCAATCAGTAATAAAGAATATAA
>ONWZ01000127.1 GCA_900321645.1 uncultured Eubacteriales bacterium
AAACATTTCATTTAATCTACTCTTTGAATTTACAATATAATTAGTGCGATAATCATACTTAATTGTTTTATAATTAACACTTGATACGTAATAATCAAATAGTTTATAGAAGGTTTCATTCTTATTAACATCACGAACGATAAAACTATATTCATTACCTAAAGTATCTTGATAAATTATTTTATAATTCTTAAATTTATTATCTTTGTAGTATTCATAAGTATCACGATCAATCATCACAATACTATCAACATTAATACCACGTAATAATTCATCCGTATTATTAAATGATTTGGGAGTAATCCCATTTGTTACCAAATAGTCATAAAGATAAGTATTACTAACAGTATAGATATCATTTCCTTTTAAACTTCTAACAGAATTTACTAACATAGCTTCTTTACTCAATATGACATATTCTTCCTTAAATGGGCTATTGGTATTTAGTACATCAACATTAATGCCAGTCGTATCAAAATTTGCAAATACTAAATCGACTTCACCACGTGATAAGGCTTGTTTTAATTCCATAATATTTGGATATTCAACTAATCTAAAATCGACACTAGCCATCTCCTCAAAGCCATTTAAATAATTAGATAATGTACCAACATATTCTTTATTAACAGTACTTTCAAATGGCATATTGATCGTATATCCATAGATGTATGAACTAGCATTATAGCTCATCTTTTCAGCTTCAGAGATATTTTTATATTTAAAGAAAGTATTTAAAAATAACGTTTTATATTTTTCTTCTTCAAAATTATCATTATAAGTAATATTAAACTTACGCATAATATTTAATAAATTTTTATCATTACTAACCGTTAATACATATCTATCATACACTTCACTAATATGATATACAATTGATAAATCATTTTTTAAAATATCGTCCAAATATAAATTACCTGGAATAGCAAGATAATCCACTTCATTACCTTTTAAGAAATTTAACATCTCATCAAATGTTTTTGCGTTAACAATCTTAATATCTTTACCATCATTTAAATAGTATCTAATATTAGCTACATCTTGATCAAATACACAAAGTGTTGATCCAGCTAAATCAGAAATATCATTAATCGTATTACTCTCTTTACCGACAAGTACATAATAGTCTTTATACATTTCAATATCATTATCAGTTAATTCATCCGTAAAATTAAGAACCTTAAAGGCCGTATCACGCAAAGTACTTTCACTATCAGTTAGATATGAAACTTTATTAAACTCTATATTATAAGCTTTTGTAAACTCATCTAGGTATGAGAAAATAATTCCCTCTCCATCTTGTCCATAAATTGGAACATCATTATAGACACTCACATCGATAACATTACTATTATGACTACTAATCCAATTCTTTTCAATAATTGATAAACTAGAATCATCTTTAGTATAATTTAAAATGAAAATCACGAGTGAAATAATACATATTAAAGCAATAACACTAATAATAACTATTTTATTTAATTTATTATTCTTTTTCATATAACACCTAATTTCTAGTCCAACTTATTTTCTCTTTTTCAGGGTGTTTTGTACCAGCAATTGTATATGATTTATCATTTCCCTCATCATCCAATTGTTCTTCTTGGGTTAATAAGAATTCAAAATCATACATTTCTAGGTATTCTTCATCATAATGTTCTAACGTTTTAGTTGCAATTTCTTTAGCGGTATCTTTAGATGTATCTTTAGTAAAGGTAATAATTGTATAAACAATTTTTCCTTGTGTACGAATAGTAATTTTTTCTACTTCATCTAGTTCTTTTGTTTCAGATATTACCTCATCTGTTACAGTTTTAGGAATTTCCTTTAATCCATTTAATCTATCGCCATATTCACCTTTACCTGTTGAGAAAATCATCCTTGAAAAAATAGCAAACATAACAATTAGTAAAATCAACGTTAACCCACCAATTATCGCTAACCCCATATGTCTTTTTAACACTTTCATATTCATACCTCCACACTATCTTAATTATACATTAAAAAAGAATATTTTTCAATCATATATTACATATTATGAAAATATTCTTTTTTAATTATTTTATTCTTCATTTTGCTTATACCTAGCAATTAAAGTTATATCTTCGGTTATATTTGTTTCAGAATCAAATTTTTCACCATTGTATTCCCAGTAAAGAAAGGTATACCCTTCTTTTTCAGGAGTCGGTAATTCAATTACTGTTTTACCAGCAATAATCATTTGAGAATTAATTTCACTACCACCATCTGTATCAAATGTTACTTTATAGTAAATATTGGCTTCATAATTAGCTTTAATGGTCGTATCTTTGCTTAATGGTTTATCAAAATTATATCTTTCATCATCAATTGTCCAATACGTGAAGGTATAACCAAATTTAAGTGGTGTTGATGGCCTATTAGGAATAGTTCCTTTTTCAATTTCAACTTCGACAGTACCGGTACCACCATCAAGGTCATATTTAACAATCAAGCGGTTCTTTTCAAATTTAGCCATTAACGTTACATCTTTTGTAACTGGATTATTAAAATCATATTTCGTATCGCCATCATACCAACCTAAAAACTTATGTTTTTCTTTTTTTGGAACCTTTTTTGGAACTGACACTTTCTCCCCTTCTTTGACACTGACAGTTCTTATTTCATCGCCAAAATCAAAAGTTACAATATATGTTTTTACGGGATTTGGTTCAGCTACCCATGTAGCTTCCAAAGTCATATCTTCATTAACCGGCTTATTCATATTATATTCGAAGCCATTTTTGGCCCAACCCATAAAGATATAGCCTTCTTTAATAGGATTCTCAACGTCCCCTAGAGGTTCTCCTTTAGTTACTTTGACAGTTAAAATGCTTTCTCCCCCATCAAGAAAAGTAACGGTATAAGTTTGTCTTTTACAGGCTGAAAGCAACAATATTAAGATAAATAATATACTTATTTTTTTCATGCTTACTCCTTTAAGACGATAATTTTAGATACAATTATTTGATAGTTATCAAATCTTTTTTCTACTTTTCCATAGACGTTAATTATATCATGCTTTTTTAAATTGTTGTATTCACTATATTCATTAGGAAATAGCGTTAAATCAACTTGTTTATATTCATCGCTGGCTTTAATAAAGGCCATAACATCATTCTTTTTAGTCATAATTTCTTTAATGCTTAATACTTCCAAAATAATGTTTATATATTTTTCATTATAGTTATCTAAAACTAGTGTGCTAATAGCTTTAATATCTTTATATTTACTTACCGGATGAGCTTGCAAATAAAAACCAAAAGTATTAAATTCAAGGTTGACTAATTCTTCTTTAGAATACTCTGATACTTCATCGATAATTGGCTCGGCAATTTCAATTAAGGTATTATCACTTGCTAATTCAGCATAATTTAAAATGTTCTCTAAATTGATAATTAATGTATGTCGATTATAGCCTAAATTATTAAAGGCACCAGATAAGATTAATGGTTCTAATATTTTTTTATTAACACCATTATGATAAGTCCTTTTAACAAAATCAATAAAACTAATAAACGGTCCTTTTTCACGTTCAATTAAAATGTCATTTAAACTACTTATACCAACATTTCTAATGATATTTAACGGACAAATAATCTTTTTATCATGAATAATATAATTACTTTCAGATAGATTAATATCCGGTGGTAACACATCAATATTTCTGCTTCTTAGTTTGGAAATATATGCACTTGTTTTACTTTCATTATTCGCAACATTGGATAGTAATGATAACATAAAATATTCATAAAAATGCGTCTTTAAGAAAGCCATGCGATAAGCAATCATCGCATAAGCGACGGCATGTGATTTGTTGAAACCATAGTTAGCAAATTTTAAAATTAAATTATAGACTTGTAGAGCAGTTTCTTTAGAATAATTATTATTAACACTACCAGAAATAAACTTTTCTTTTTCTTTTAAAAGAACTTCTTCTTTCTTTTTAGACATTGCTCTTCTTAAAATATCAGCTTCTCCTAAGGTATAACCAGCCATTTTAACCGCTATTTGCATAACCTGTTCTTGGTAGATAATAATCCCATAAGTCTCTTTTAAAATATCTTCAAGACTAGAATCAATATAATCAATTTTACTTGGATTTTTTCTTCTTTCTAAGTAAGTAGGAATACTATCCATTGGTCCTGGGCGATATAAAGAAGTAGCAGCCACAATATCCTTAAAATCGGTTGGTTTTAATTGCTTTAAGAATTTAATCATACCAGGTGCTTCAAACTGAAAGATTCCTTCAGTATCACCACTGGCAAATGTTTCTAAAGTTTTTTTATCATTTAGAGGAATATTTTCAAAAGTAATATTTAAATTAGTATCTTTTCTAATATTATTAATAACTTCATCAATTAAAGTTAAATTAGAAATACCTAAAAAGTCCATTTTAAGTAATCCTAACGGCTCTAAATAATCTTTAGAATATGCTGAAAGATACATTCCCATTTGATTTTTATATAATGGGATAGTTTCATCAATATCATATTTACTCATAACTACTCCAGCCGCATGAATGGAAATGTGACGTGGTAAACCTTCTAGATGAAGAGCAATATCATATAATTTCTTTAATTCATCGGAATTATTAACTAATTTCTTTAAATTAGCATTTTCCCCGTATGAAGTTGCTAAATCTTTCGGACATAATTTAGCTAAAGTATCGATTAATCCTTGTTTTAAATCTAATACTCTACCGACATCACGAATAACTTGTTTAGCTCCCAAGGTATTAAAAGTAATTATTCCAACAACTTTCTTTTCACCATATTTTTTAATTACATAATCGATTACATCTTGTCTCTTTAAGGCATCAAAATCGATATCGATATCGGGCATGGTTACTCTTTCTTCATTCAAAAATCTTTCAAACAAAAGATTATATTTCAAAGGATCAATATCAGTAATCCCTAAGGTATAACTAACCAAAGAACCTGCCGCCGATCCTCTACCAGGGCCCACTAAAATATGATGCTTTTTGGCATATAAAACATAATCATAAACAATTAAGAAATAATCATTAAAGCCCATTTTATCGATAACTTTTAATTCTTTATCTAATCTTTCTAAATATTCATCTGGTACTTTATTATTTAGTCTTTTATTTAAACCTTTTAATGATAAATCATGTAAAAATTTTTTACTATCAACATCTTTATCATAGATTGGTAATAAACCTTCCGTATAATTTAATGTAACATTACAATTATCTATAATATATTTGATATTTTTCAAATCTTCCTTATCGGAAATATTAATTATTTCATCTTGAGTTGGTAAATGCATCCCTTTATTTTTATTTAATTCATATTCCCCAATAACTTTACCAAGTCTAATCATCTGAGCATAATCTAGGTATACATGATCTTTTTCTTTTAAATAGCTAACGTTACTGATATATACTTTTTTATCAGTAATTTTTACTTTCTCTTCAAGATTATGATACCCGATGAATTTATCTTCATATAAATTATAAATTTTTTCATTATAAAAAGAAAAAGGCATAACTAAAATAAGATTATCTTTATGTTTTTTTAAGTCTTCATAAGTAAGACTCTTATCAGAAACAATTGTCGATAATTTTATTAGATGTTTATACCCATTATTATTTTTAGCATATAAAAGAAATTGTGTATCATCAACCGTTAAAGTAATTCCAATAATTGGCTTTAGGTTATTTTTACGACATTCTTCATAAAATTCCATAACCCCAAACATGTTGCCCTCATCAGTTATGGCAAGTGAAGTATAACCATAGCTAACTGCTAGACTAACTAATTTTTTAATATCATTTAAGCTATTTAAAATAGAGTAACTAGTTTTTACTTGTAGCGCAGTATAAGCCATGAATATCCCTTCTTTCAGTTATTAAAATCTCCAGATAAAGTACATAACGAGAGCGGCTGCTAACGCAATGACTGTAGCTAATATAGCGACACTTGAAAAGCCACTACTTTTAACCCCAATATCAGCTCCTAAAATAGAACCTTTAAATTTCTTAGCTAAACGACTTTCTTTTTTAGTTTTATGATTAGAAAGCGTATAATTCTTAGCTAATTTTACTTCATAGTTATCACTTGAATCAGCAATAAGTGTTTCTTCTTTTCCCTCATCATTAACGTATTTTTTACTAAGATTATTCATAATTTCCTCACTTTCTTAAATTAACACTAATCATAGTGATATCATCTGTTAATTGTTTTATTCTTTCAATAATTCTTTTAGCTTTCACTAAATCAACTTCTCTACTTGTTGTACTTAAATGTTGTGATAATTCTTCAACCGTTAAATTAGAAGTAAAGAAAGTTGGTAAATTTTCTTCCATTCGATACTGTAAGATAGTTCCTAAAACTTCATCTCTACCCCATTCGGTAACAGTTTCAGCTCCAATATCATCAAGTAGCAATAATTCAGCTTTTTTAATTTTATTAAACAAAGTAGTATATTCTTCATTATCACCAAAAGTTGACTTTAAACTTCTTAAAAATTCAGGATAGTAAATAATCGCTACTTTCTTCCCTTTTTTAGCAAGTTCATTTAACATTGCGGATAATAAATAAGTCTTTCCACAACCAAAATTACCATTTAAATATAACCCTTTAACATCTTTTCCTTTTTCATAATTATCAAGAAATTCTTTAATCCATTTGATAACTGGGAAACGATTTTTATCCTTCGTATCAATATCTTTCATTTTAGCATTTTTAATATCTTTTGGCATATCAAAATAATAGATATTATCTAAGTATTTATTTTGCTCATCTAAAGCTACTTTATACTTACAAGGAACATAAGCAAATTCAAGTTCTTCCCCAATTACATCTGGTGTATAACAATATCCTGATACTTCATTTTTACATTCTAAAATATTCTTACACTTAGAACAATTATTATGTTCACAAGCAGATAATTCTAATCTAGTTGTATATTTCATTAAAGTATCAGTACTTAATTTAGTTTGATTAGCTAATCTTTTAAACATAACATCATTATCATAATCTTTACGATAATCACTCTCTAATTTAGATAATGATTTTTTATAATTGTCTTTAATAACGGTTTTAATACTATCCATCTTACTTAAACTCCTTTAAGAATTCTTCCATCGCTAATCTTTCCTCATCACTAGCTTCATCTATATCGATATTTTTGTTTAACCATACCGGTGTTTTATTAACATTCTGTCCTATTTTACTAGGCTGTTTAGTTTTAAGATTATTCTTGTATATCTTTCTAGCATAATCCATCGCTTCTTCGACCGTTTCAATCTTTTTTCTAGTCCATTGTCCAGCAATTGTTTCAATAAAATTACGATTTAATTTATTATCATTAGTCTTTAAGGCATAATCGATTAAAACATTGATAACGCCTGGTTTTAAACCATAATCGATAAGTAAATCCTCCAAAAGCTGCATATCTCTTTTGGTTGGTTCATTACCATTATGTTTACTTTTTAAAAAGTCATATGGACTAACTGTTTCAAAAGTATAAATCATCTTTGCCATATTAGAATTATCACCAATTGGTTTTCTTAAATATTCTGGTTGTGTCCTATCAACAATTGTTGGTAAGATACCAGAATGATCAAATTGATAATGATTACGACATATCTTTCTTAATTCATCACGACTAACAATTCCTTTTTCATTAATACAAGATTTAACAATATTTTGCATCTTAGGGGCATCGATATCGTATAGATATGCCAAATAAATAATTAATTCTTGCAAATCTTTCGTAAAGATCTTTTTATCAATATTTTTAGGCATTGTTTCAATTAAGAAATTCATATCGAATGATGAATCAATATTTAATTTTAATTTATTATACTTTCTAATATTATCACGATACATATCAAAAGAAGTATATGGCACACTCTCGAAAACATCTTTAAATGAATGTGTTACCTCTTCATAATCATCTTTGTTTATCTTTGGTACCTTAAAACAATTTAATAATCTTTCATACTCTTTTTTTCCAACGTTATTGTATAAAACAATATTGAATATTGGATGAGAAAAGAACTCATGAGCTGATACAGGTGAATATAATTCATAGATGTATTTATTAACCGTATCTTTTTTTAAGTAAGTTTTAAGTAATCCTATTCCCTCTAAAATATTACGAGCACTCTCTAATTCTTGACAAGAAACTTTTAGATTTGATAACAAATGAGCATGTTCTAAACCATCACTAATTATCTCTTCTTTATCTAAATCATTAACTAGGGTATTATATAACATTATTGGTAATGAACCAGTAATTGGTAAATATAACATACTTAAGATTAATTTATCTTGATCTGTGATAATACTTTTGTTTACAACAAGGTAATTATCAGCCGGTAATAACGACACGCTCATAATATCACATCCTAAATAAATTATATAATATTATTATATAAAAGTAAAGAAAAAGAAGACTACATCAAGTCTTCTAAATCCTCTAACATTTTAGTTTTAGTTCGGTTCATTTCTCTCACTACTCTTCTTATGTTACCATTTTTTAATTGTTGATAAAGCAGTGTTCCACCGACTCCTAAAGCAATCATATACAAAGAATTTTTTAATTTCATTTTATCACCTAGATATAATATTGACCATTAATATTTAATTATACTTTTTTTCTAATAATTCTTTAATAGTTGTTTTTCTTAATTCTACATAATTATTATTAACACCATAGATAAATGAATTAGGATCACCAATTAAGATTAAAGCCTGTTTAGCTCTAGTGACAGCGGTATAGATTAGTTTATTATAAAGCATTCGTTTAAATGAATTTGAAAATGGCATAATGACCATTTTAAATTCACCACCTTGACTTTTATGAACACTGATGGCATAGCCATGCGTAATATTAATAAAATCTTTAGGTTTATAAGTTACTCTATTACCATCAAAATTAATAATTATTTCATTCTTTTTATTTTTGGTCGTAATCGATTCAATATAACCTAAATCACCATTCGAAATACCATTATCCGGATCATTTACTAACTGTAATATTTTATCTCCTTCACGATAAATTACTTCCCCGCTAGTTATTTCATTCTTTCTAGGGTTTTTGGGATTCATTAATGTTTGAAGCATTTTATTTAAAGCATCGATACCATTAGCTGATTTATACATAGGAGCTAATACTTGAATATCTTTTTCAGTATAGCCTTTTGATAAGGCTTTTTGAATAATATCTTTAGTGACATTAATTATTTCATCATTACTACAAGGAATAAAATTATAGTCATCGTATTTTTTTAAGAAATTTTCATTTAATTCACGATTCTTTATTTCATACGCTAATGTATTAATATAACTATCTTCCGTTCTTCGATATAGTTTATTTAATTTAATGACATCTAAAGTATTCGAATCGATAAAATCTTTTAATATTTGACCTTGACTGACACTTGGTAATTGATAATAATCCCCAACAAAAATATATTTGGCACTTAAAAGCGTTCCTTTAAATAAACTAGCCATTAAAATAGTATCGATCATACTTGCTTCATCGACAATAATATAGGCTTCTTTATTAGGTGAATACTCATCTTTATTAAAGGTATTACTCTCTTTATCCCACTCTAAATATTTATGAATGGTATAAGCCGGAATATTAGTTGTTTCCATCAATTTTCGAGCGGCTCTTCCAGTCGGAGCAAGTAGTGCTATTTGATTTGGTTTAACACTACATAAGCCGGTTAATAGATCAGTAATACATTTAATAATTGTTGTTTTACCAGTACCAGGGCCACCCGTAATGATTGTTAAATTATTATTTAAGGCTTTAGTAATCGCTTCACGTTGTGATTCATCATAAGTAATATTTGAGATTAATTCTAATTCATTAATTTTTTGTTCTAATTTAGGTAATTTTCTTCTTTCTAAATTATTTAAATTATAGATCCGATCAACAATATAATTTTCTGCTTCATAAAATTCAGTTAAATAATATCTATTTTTAATAATCTTTATTTTACCTAATTTACTTAATTTTAATAAAATATATTCGAATGTATCTTCATCTAAATTATTGGTATGTTTCTTAATATATTCATACATTTCATCAAAATATAGATAAGTATCGCCATTATTAAATGTTAAATCATTCATCATATGAATAGTTAAGGCTTGTAGCCTTCTCTCATCATTTAATTCATAACCATTATTTCTCGCTATTTTATCTAATTCATCAAATGATATTTCAATATCGGTTAGAAAGGTATAAATATCTTCCTTTAAGACATTTAAAGTGTTACTATCATATATTTTTAATAAGGCTAAAGCTTGTTTATTATTAAAGCCCATTTTTGTTAATTCGATAACTATCTGACTCGTTTGTTCATAGTCATTCAAAACTTCGATAATCTTTTTAATTTTAACATCAGTAAGTCTTGGAATACCTAGTAATGATGCAGGATCATCTTGAATTTTATTAATTGTTTCTTTGCCTAATTTATGAACAATTTTTTCAGCTGTTTTTTCACCAATTGGAAATAAATCAGAAGATAAAAAAGTAATTATTTCTTCTTCTTCCGTAGGCATCACTAATTCATATGATTCTACTTGGAATTGTGTACCATACTTATTATGAAAAATAAACTCGCCACGCATTAAATAGTTAGCTTTATATTTTAATTCATTAAAAAGACCAGTAAAGGTTACGGTTTTACCAATATATTCTTCTTTATCAGATTCTTTGACACGCAAAAGGCCAACGACATAGCCGTTACTTTCATTTGTATAAATATCATTTGTATAAGTGCCTTTTATATATGCCATAATATCACCAATTTAAGTATAACAAAAATGACTTAGAAAGTCATTTATTTTTTTAATAATTTTAATGTTCCTTTTTTACTAGCAATAACCTTTTCAGTAGCTTTAATGTCATTTAATCCGGTTAAAATAGATTCAAATAAAGGTCCATCATTAATTCCTAAAACAAGTAAATATATGAGTAATTCAGCAAATAATGCAATAACTGTTTCTTTATCTAAAAAACTTTTCTTTTGAATATAATTCCCTTCATCTTGACTTATTTCTGTTACTTCATAAATTGGTTC
>ONWZ01000126.1 GCA_900321645.1 uncultured Eubacteriales bacterium
GATAGAATGGAAGGTAAAATCTATTCATATAGAGATGAAATTGAAATGGGTTTTGCTCTTGATGAATTATTATCTAACAGAGATAGATTAGAAATTCCATATAAATTAGTTTCTTTCAACAATGGAAGAATTATATCAATTAGAGAGGGGTAATTAATATGATAAAATTAACATATAAAGCAGAAAATGACAAAAATCAATTATATGATACTGATGTAACTGTTACACCTGTTCAAGATGCTTGTTTATCAGATATATTAGATGCTTTAGCTCTTGTATTAAGGGCAGCTACTTTTAGTCATATTAGTAAAAAAACTTTAATTAAATGTATTGAGAGTAATGAATTCTATTACATAGAAGATGATTTAACTTATGAAGATGAAGTTAAATAGTTGAAAAAATTAAAAAATTATTATATAATATATATGTAATAAAGAAAAAGAAAGTTTTAAACCTTTCTTTTCAACCATAAACATAAAGCCATGGTTAGGAATAGTGCAGCTCATACTAGTAAGGCTGGTTCCGAAGCGTTTATGGTAGAAAAGAAGGGCTTAAGACCTTCAGGTGTTATAGGGATTATAACTTAAATGTGTATCCAAAGTATCCTGTAGCTTGGCTATTGTAAGTGATAAAAACAGTGCAGCCTATTATCTTAAATGGCAAGTTCTCCGCCACATGAGAGAAGAAAGAGAAACTATGAATGCAATGGATTGACTGCTCCTGCGGCTGGAAAAAGCAAAGTGCGGTCATTACTCTCATTATGTGTTACTATTGCGTAGCTTTGGAATAAGGAAGACGCACGAGGGCCCGAACCCTCCAGCAAACCGTGGAAACCTAGGTCCTCTATCAAGAGCATTTAGTAATTCGGAAGCTGTGCCAGAGACTGTGGTCAAAAATGGAATAGTAATTGGGTATTGACGATCGTTCCCTATATCTGAAAAGGTATTAAAAGTCGTGGATTTTTTGCGGGAGTCCAGAGCTAGGAACAAACCTCCTGCAACCGCTTACTACTAGTGCGGGATATAAGTGGCGTAGTGGAGTTGGAGACGACTGTTGTTAATCGCTGCTGACAACGACCTTAGTGTGTTCAGCAAACCAACCATATTTTCAAGTATTGGGGGACCTATTTATTAAATAGGGGAAACGTGGCGTAGAGAGCTCGCCTTAAACAGAAGGTCTACGGAATTACCATTGAAGCTCAAGACCCCGAGCTTCGTTGAAAATATTGATTTTTTAATAAAAATATTATATAATATTTATGAAATAAGAAAAGTATGAAACTTTTCTTAAACAAGAGTATTATGATTTATAACTAGCTATTATAGATAATTTATCTCGATGAAAAGCGGACTCCGCTGAGGCAAGGGGGCTTGAGGGATATTATAATACTCTTTTTTAAGCAAAGTTTGATATATTAGGAGTTTCCGCCCAGTTTTCTCCTTTATCAAAAAAACTTTATTATATATCTTTGGTTTAAGGTAATCCCGCGTTAGCTAATCCATGAAACATTGGAACGCAAACCAAAAACCTTAATTGATTTTTTGTAAAAAATATAATATAATATATATATAATAAAGAAAAAGGAGTGAATTAAATGTTAAATCAAGCAATCTTAGTTGGGCGAGTAAAATCACTTGAAGAAAATTGATTAGTATTAGCTGTTGCTAGAAATGTTAAGAATAAAGCTGGCGACTATGAAACAGATGATATTAATGTTCATCTTGAGGGCAAATTAAGAGACAATACTTATGAATATGTTGAAAAAGGCGATATAGTTGGTATTAAAGGCTCTTTAAGAGTTGAAGACGGAAAAATGGAAGTATATGCTGAAAAAGTTAGTTTCTTAAGCTCTCACGCAAGAGATACTGAAAACGAAGATTAATAATAACTGGCTAGAGTACAAAGGTGGAAGTGTGCTATGTAAGTAGAAGTCCATAAATAAAGCAATCCAGTAAACTTCTTTTGAAGACGTGTCTTCCTGAAATGGAAGAGATTACCTACTTTCTAGGGGATACTGCGGTGGTGATGTTCTAACCCCTTAAAAAAAGTAACAAAACCAATATAACATTTTTATTGGGAGCATTCAAGTCGCTCTTGAATGAGTAATATACTCTTAATATAAGCAATAAAAATGAATTTTAATTTTAGGAGGATTAAAAATATGTTAATGAAAAATGAAATATGAGCAAAGATTGGCTCAAGAAGTATTCAACATTATAAAAAATTAGGATATATATTGCCAGAGCATCCGATAGGGAAGAGTATTTTAGTAAGAATTGCTGATTTGCCTTCTGGCTCTAGTTTAAAAATACCTGTACAATGTGATAATTGTGGAAAAGAATTGCAAGTTGTTTATAGAGTTTATTATACTCATAATCATAATGGAAAATACTATTGTAATAATTGCTCTTCAAAAGTTTTAATGTCTGGAGATAAACATTGAAACTGAAACCCTAATCGAACAGATATAGAAAGAGCGGATCGTAGAAATGGCAATAAAGCATTAATAAATAATTGAAGAAAACAAGTTTATCAACGAGATAATTTTACTTGTCAACATTGTCATAAGGAAAATGAGCATGATTTAGTAGCTCATCACTTAGATGGTTTTGATAAGTTTGAAGATAAAAGATATGATATCAATAATGGAATTACTTTATGTGAAAAATGTCATAAAGAATTTCATCATATTTATGGATATGGCAATAACACAAAAGAGCAATTTTTATTATTTAATAAAAATTGTTAGTGTTATTAATAAAATAGTATGGTTCGGTGGTGACGTTCGTCCTTAAACATAAAACCAGCCCTGCGGCGGGTGCATAATTGCCGCTTTACATTGTTAAGAATAAAAAGTTGATATAGATTGGGACTCTTGCATATGTAGA
>ONWZ01000125.1 GCA_900321645.1 uncultured Eubacteriales bacterium
AAAAATTAAAAAGTATTATCAAAAATTAAAAAGATACTAAACTTTTTATTGTTTAATATCTAGATAATCATTTATTTTAACATTAAAGTAATTAACTGGTAACTCAATGACCTTAGTTACCTTTTTTTGTGGCCAAATAATTTTGTTTTTAGTTAGATTGCTATAGAAGGATAAAATTTTGTTTTCACTATCACACATTATAACATCAATATTTGCTTTCATAAAAAAAGTATGAATACTATTACACTTATCAAAAAGCAAAGCATGTTCAATGTTCTTCTCAAACATAAATCCTTTTAATCTAGAAAAAAAAGTTTTACATTCAACAACATCTATTGTCTTGTTATCATATTTTATTATCATAAATATACACCCTAAATTAATTATATCACAAAGCCTAAAAAAAATAGAAAAAAGTAGTCAAATAAAAATATCTATGCTATACTAAATATAGGTGATAAAATGGCAAAGAGAGTAAAAAAACGTAAAAAGAAAAAGTTTAAAATTATAAGAATATTTATTGCACTATTAATTCTTGCTGTAATAGGCTTTGGCGCTATGAAAGGTATTGAATTTTTGGCAGCTAATCGAATTACAAAAGAGTATTATATTGCCTCAAATACAAATGAGATAGCCACCTATGTATATAATGAAGAAACTAAAAAAATGGATGAAAAAGGCAAAATTATCCGTGGTAAAAAAATAATTTCACATGATAAAATAAAAACTATCGATGAAATTAATTATTATGAAGTGTTTGAAGGGGAAGATTCATTTTATATCAAAGAAGATAATTTAGTGACCGAAAAAGAAAAAGCAGTTACCGAAACAGAAAAATATGTTAGAACTTCCGTTACCGTTTATAAAAATGAAAAAGACTCTAAAATTGAATCATTTATCAAAAAAGGGAATAAGTTAGAAATATTAGGCTATGATTATCTTGATGATGATGGCTTAGTCAATATGTATAAGGTAAAAAGTGGTGATAAGGAAGGATGGGTATACCGTAAATATCTAGTAGATACCGAAGAATTAGCAAAAGCAAATTATAACGAAAATGGGATCTACGATACTCACAAAGATCGTAAATATAGTTATGAACTATATGGCGGTAAAGCTAGTACACTTGATTATTATCCATATGAAAGAATAGAGTTTAAAGACAATCCAATTCTAAAAGTAGCTAAATCAATGTATCTTAATGCTGGTACTATATCAGGAATAGATAGCTATATTGATATAGCTAAGTCATCAGGTGCTAATGCTATGGTTGTCGATATTAAAGATGGTGCTTTAGCATATCCCGTTGAAATTGCCAAAGAGTATTCTAAAACTGCATATGATACCGCCATTAATGATTTTAGTGACTATCAAAATGCGATTAAAAAAATTAAAGATGCTGGAATTTATGCAATTGGTAGAATAGTTGTATTTAATGATGAACATTATGGAAAAGATCATAAAGATGAATGTATTACATCAAATGTATCATGGCAAACGTGGCCATCTGCCTACAGTAGAGGAGCATGGGAATATAACGTTGAATTAGCAAAGGCCGCCATCAAAGACATGGGCTTTAATGAAATTCAATTTGATTATGTTAGATTCCCAGAATCGGCTTATTACATGTCTACCAGTAGTAGTACTAATTTTAGGAATAAGTATGATGAAGAAAAAGCCGAAGCCATTCAAAATTTCCTTTTCTATGCTCTCGATCAAATACATAAAGAAGGAGCTTATTTATCAGTTGATGTCTTTGGAGAATGTTCTAGCGAATATGTAACATCGTATGGTCAATATTGGCCAGCCATTTCCAATATTGTTGATGCTATTAGTTCAATGCCATATACTGATCATTTTGGTAGAAATGTTGATACTTGGAGTAATGCCTATAGGACGGTATATAATTGGGCTACTGGCGCTGCAGCAAGACAAAAGGAAATTCCTACACCAGCGATTGCTAGAACATGGATAACTGCATATGATACACCATACTGGAATCCAACAGTTGTGTATGATGCAACAAAAATTAGTGACCAAGCTCAAGCTTTAGTGGATGCTGGATTAGATGGTGGGTTTATTACTTGGCACTCTGGTTCCAATATATACAAATACCGTCAAATTGCTTCAGCCTTTTCTAAGGATTACAAATAATAGTTAGGAGATTATTATGAAAATAGAAATCGAAAATTATAAATATGAATTAATAAAAAATTACAAGGATGCATTTAATGAAGAAGAATTCAAAGAAAAATATACAGATTATTTTTATGATTATGATTATATCGTCGGTGATATCGCTTATGGTAAATTGCGTTTAAAGGGATTTTGCGACGAGAAAAATAAAAAAATTAATAAGATCAATAATTATAAAAATGTTAATCAATATTTGAAAAATAATTGTGCTAATGATTGTAAACATTTCATTTTAAAAAAAATATAGTGTAAAACTACTTAAAATGAATTGAATTTGGTACAAAAATATGCTAAAATTAAATTAACTTAAGATAGGAGGAATAGTGTGGATAAGAAAAAATTAATAGGAACAATAATTGGTGTTATAGCCTTTGCCGCTTTAATTGCCGGAGCAACATATGCATGGTTCTCATTTGCTCTAAATGTTACTACGGGTAGCTATAGTGCCAACACTCAAAATTTTATCGTAACATATACTAAGGGAACTAACATTACGTCAGCTCCACCAGTTTTGTCTACGCCAACTGCAAGTGGTGCATCATCATTGGTAGTATCAGCATATCGTACTTCAGATGTAGCAACTGGAACATTATCAATTAAGTTAACAACAACATCAACTGATGCTCTAACAACATCTGGTGTTGTTCGTTGGGCGGTTTGTTCAAGTACATCAAGTTCAAATTCAGGATGTACAAGCCTTGCTTCAGGTCAAACAGGCGTTAAAGCAACTGGCTCAGTAACAGCTGCATCAACGATAACATTATATTCAGAGGCCATACCAACAACCCAAACATACTACTATGTATATTTCTGGTTAGATGGTGCAACATATGGCGATGCCCATATTAACAAAACTTATTCTGGATATATTCATGCAAGTGCAACGCAAAATTAATATTTAATTAAATAGGAGGAAAAATGAAAGAAAACAAGAAATTAATCTTGGCCATTGTAGTGGTATTAGCAATTATAATTGCTGTTTTTGGAGCCACTTATGCATATTGGACATGGGTGTCAAATTCTACTCAAAATACAACTGTAAGTTTTACAACGAGTGCTCCAAGTGCTGATATGTATGCAAATCTAACAGGAAATGGCGCAGGTACAACAAACCTTAAACCATCTACTTGTACAAATGGCATAAAGAAAACAGTTACAATTACATATAAGAATAATACAGTTCAAGCGGCTACAATAAGTGCAACATTAAAAGTTACATCATTTAAATTTAGAACTACTAGTTATCGTCCAACCGGTGGCGATTCAGGCGATTTAAAATATATTAAATATGCTTTGACAACAAGTAGTACTGCTTGCGATAGCGGTGTTCAAAAAAGCGGTGATTTTAGAGGATTAACTATTCCAACAAGTGGTACAGCAACTGTTGCTAGCAGTTTACCATATACTTTGTTCACTCAAACAATTCCAGTTAATGCTAATGTCGCAACAGAACAATCTACTACATATTATTTATATATTTGGCTAGATTCATCATATACACATGAAAATGAAGGAAATGAAAACTCTGATCCACTTCAAGGATTAGCCTTTACAACTGAATGGTCAGGAACAATAGCTCAAAACAATAGCTAATAAAAATTGTTGATTTTTATCAACAATTTTTTTATATAAAAAAATTTGGATAATTATTGTTATTTGTATTTTTTATTACATCTTCTTTTATAAGCACATGCTCATTTTTATCTCTAACTTGTGATTTAGTAGTTTCTGCGCCAAAAGCTTTAGTTAATTTTATTATTTTTTTAACATTTCCGACCATCGGTTTAGCTTGTTTAACAACAGGAATTGCTTGATTTACGACATTTAAAGTTTTGCTAGTACCAGTTAGTAATTTATCCCAATTAAATGAGCGAATTCTACTAAGTATCCTATTAAAAAAATTAGAATTACGTGTTAACCCATATCCGTTTCTTAGCATATTGGGATTAATTGACATATTTGGTATAAAATATCTTCTAGGATCCATAAACATATTCCTTCCTAAAATAATATATGTAAATAGTAAAAAAAAGTTTAAAAAAAACCATATTTATGGTACAATAATAGTATAAGTGTAAATATGAATAATAAGGTGGCGGTTAGTATGAATAATAATCAACAAAACAATACTTTTCAAATCAATAATAATACTAGTCAGGCAACGGTTAATACCAATAGTATGATAACTGCTAAGCAACAAGTGGCAGCCAATAATCATCAAAAAGTAAAGAACAACAATTCGCCTAAGGACGCAAAATTAAAAAAATTTAAATATAAAATAAAGCAATCTGATGGTAAAGTTGTAGAATCATATTTTGCTGCTGAAAATAAAAGTGACGTCGAATCGTTTTTGATTAATAAAGGTTACCAAGTGCTTTCAATTGAAGAAGACAAATTATCTAGTATTGGATTAACATCTCCAATGACGGCCAAAAAAATGTCATCAAAAGATTTAAACTTCTTTTTGATGCAATTATCTACATATATAAAATCAGGAATACCATTACTTGATTCAATGGAAATATTAAGCCGTCAAGCTAAAAGCAATAGTAATAAAATGCTATATCGTCGAATTGTTTTTGAATTAAGTAGAGGAGTAACATTTAGTAATTGCCTTGAAAAGCAAGGTAAAGTATTTCCTAAAATGCTCGTTAACATGTTAAAAACTTCCGAAATGACTGGTGATTTAACCGGTGTTCTTGATGATATGGCGGCTTATTATAAAAGACAAGATAGTAATCGTAAGCAGATAATTAATGCGATGACATACCCATCGGTATTACTCATTTTTGCTGCTGCAGTATTAACATTTGTTATAACTTATGTTGTTCCACAATTTACCTCTATGTATGAATCAACAGGATCAAAATTGCCACAAATAACATTAACAATAATCAACATAAGTAATTTCGTAACAAAAAATTGGCTATTTATTTTATTAATAATATTTGCAATTGTCGGAATTATAGCTTTATTATATAAATCATCTAAAAAAGTAAAATATGCATTGCAGTATTTAACAATGCATATTCCAGTTGTCAAAGACATAATCAAATATAATCAATTGGTAACATTTACAAGCACATTTTCAACACTTATAAAGCACGATGTCTTTATTACCGACAGTATGGATATTTTAAGTAAAATAACAGAGAATGAAATATATAAAGAGATAATTGATAAAGCAATAAACAACCTAAGTAAAGGTAACGGAGTATCGGTTGCTTTCAAAGATCATTGGGCTTTCCCTGAAACAGCTTATGAAATGCTTTTAACTGGTGAAAAGACCGGCAAACTTGGCGAAATGATGGAACATGTTTCCACATATTATCAAGAAGAACAAACAAACATTGTAACGAGATTAAAGAGTTTAATTGAACCAATAATGATCGTTTTATTGGCAGTATTGGTTGGAATAATATTACTAGCAGTTGTAGTCCCAATGTTTGATATATATAAGACAATAATATAAGGAGACGCTATGGAAAAGTTATACTTAATTATCTTTTTCATATTTGGAAGTGTTATGGGGTCTTTTTATCACGTATTAGCAACAAGATTATCTAAGAATCAATCAATTGTTACCCCAGCATCACATTGTGAAAAATGTAATCATCAATTAAAATGGTACGAATTGATACCAATAGTGTCATATTTAATTCAAGGAGGAAAATGCCGCAGTTGCCAATCAAAATTAAATGTTAGCTATATCTTAATGGAGATTTGTACAGGAATACTATTTGCTGTATGTTATCATAAATTTAATTTTAGTTTGCAATTAATAGTTGCATTAATATTTGCATCTAGTTTAATAATAATAATTATAAGTGATATTGAATATATGATTATCCTAGATGAAGTATTAATTTTTGCTGTTTTTGGAATAATAATTATAGATATATTTGATATTGGCTTATACGATACAGCTATAAGAGTTCTATATGGTGTTGGTGCTTTTGCTACTATGCTATTAGTAAAGAAAATTGGTGATGTTGTTTTCAAACAAGAATCACTTGGCGGTGGCGACATAAAATTAATGTTCATGATTGGATTGGTAATTGGATATCCAATGGCGGTATGCAATATATTCTTTGCGACCTTTATCGCTTTCCCTATAGCCTTATTCTTATTGATAACTAAAAAGGATAATATAATACCATTTGGTCCGTTCTTAAGCATGGCGGCAATTATTTTATATATTTGGGGAATTACATTTTCCGATATAATAAATTATATATTGACTTAGAAAAGAGGTAATTATGAGTAAAAAATCTATTTTCACAATTTTATTTATTATGGTGCTATCGGCAATAATCGTATCACTTTATTCAACCTTTGCATATGATGAAGAATCTACAAAACTAGATGATTCAACAGCTGATTATAATCTAATATATTCAATGAGAGAATCAACTAAAAATCAAGTTATCGTAACTGCCAATGAGACGAAATTTGTTGATATTACTTTGCGTAATGATTATCAAAGTAACGTAAAATATGGAATATATTATCACTTGGTCTCACCCAACAAATTACCAAACAATGTATCAATTAGTTTGGCTGAAGAATCAAGAGATGCCTTAGAAGATATCATAAAACCAAATCAAGAAAAAATAATAACTATTAAAATATCAAACAATTCAGAAAATAATATTGATATAATTGTTGGTGCATTAGTTGGATTTGAAAATGGTAATATTGAAGAATTGATTAAAAATGGGGAATATCTAATAAAGTAAGGGAGATAGAAAAAATGAAAAAAATTGCAATTAATGGTTTTGGAAGAATTGGAAGATTAGTATTTCGTATTATCGAGGAATTAAATGATTTAGAAGTCGTTGCCGTAAATGACTTATCGACACCAGAAGAATTGGCCTATTTATTAAAATATGATACCAATCATGGAAGATACAATAAAAAAATAACATATGATGAAGAAGCAATATATGTTAATGGTAGAAAAGTACGTGTATATAGTGAAATGGAACCAAACAATTTACCATGGGGTAGTCTTGGCATAGACACTGTCCTTGAATGTACTGGTAAGTTTACAAGTAGCGAAGGAGCTATGAAACATATTGAAGCAGGCGCAAAGAAAGTCCTTATTTCCGCTCCGGGCAAAGGTGAAATGAAAACAGTCGTATACAACGTAAATCATGACATTTTAACTAATGATGACGTTATCGTGTCAGCAGCATCTTGTACCACAAATTGTTTAGCACCAGTATTAAAAGTATTAGATGATAATTTTAAAATTATTAAAGGTAATATGACAACCATTCATGCCTATACCAATGATCAAGTAACATTGGATGTAGCTCATAAAAAAGGCATATATGAAAGAAGAGGCAGAGCTTGCGCCATGAATATGGTTCCAACCTCTACGGGTGCAGCTAAAGCAATTGGCCAAGTATTACCCAATCTTGATGGTAAGCTTTTAGGTTCAGCCATAAGAGTTCCTGTATCAGATGGTTCACTTATCGATTTGGTTGTCGAATTAGAAAAAAAAGCAACCAAAGAGGAAATAAATAGGGTATTTAAAGAAAATGCTAATGAAACATTGCATTATACTGAAGATCCAATTGTTTCATCAGATATTATTTCATCAGACTGTGGAGCAACAGTTGATGCAAACTTAACAAATTGTGTTGAAGTAGATGGTAAACAACTTATTCATGTAGTTGCTTGGTATGATAATGAAATGGGTTACTCATATCAAATGGTCAGAACATTGACAAAAATGTAAAAGAGTGTACACTCTTTTTAATTTTATAAAGCAATAATCATTGAAACAAGCAAAAAAATATGGTATGATTATTGTAGGTGAGTATATCAAAGAGGGTGCTATTCATGAGTTTTAAGAAAAGTGTTGTCGTTTTAATTATCACAATAGCAATTTTTGCTGGTATTATCTTCGGTTCAAGTTATGCATGGTATGCATATAATAATGCTGAAAGCAGGGTAAAAGGAACCACAATTAAAGAGACACCAACTGTCATATTTTCACAAACAGAATATGTGCAATCAAGAGAAATTATGCCTATCAAAGATGAAGATAGATATAATTATGCAAATAAGAATAGTTTCACATTAACAATTGGTGAAAATTTAAAAGATTATGAAACTGCAATAGAGATTTCTTTAAAAGATATAACTATGTCTAATGAATTAAAAACAGCTGGTTATAAATATGAATTATTACAAGATGGAATGGTAACAAGCACAGGAAATTTTAGTGGTATTGGCAATAATAGTTCATTAAAAATAATGCCAATGAAGAAATTACAGCCATTATCTTTTCCTACAACGTATTCTTATGAATTATATATTTGGCTAAGCGATGATGAAACCAATCAAAATGATTTAATGGGTAAATCATTTAGTGCTAAAGTAAGTGTTAACAGTGCTATTAAGAAATAAGAGAGGGTAATGAAATGAAGAAAGAAGTAAATTATTCAATCATTGTAACAGCATTAGTTGTCATTTTTGCAACTATTGGTAGTACTTATGCATATTATTCGTTAGTAGCCTCTGGAAATAATAAAAACGTTGTATCTAGTTCTGAAAAGTATGAAATTATCTATCGTGGTGGAACTAATATTGATTCGACAAACTGTGAAATGAGAGTTGTTTCTTCAAAAGAAGGCGGATGCAGTACAACCGTTGAATTTGGACTTGGCAGTGGCGTTAATGTCGCAGTTAATGGTAATTTATTTATTAATCTCGATTCAATCAGCGATGCTTTAAAAATTGCTGGCTTTAAATGGGAAGTATATCAAGTATCTGGTCAGACAGAAACTTTCGTATCCCAAGGTAATTTCCAAAATATTCCCGTTAGTAATCAAATTCAAATTGTCACAAATAGGCCATTATCAACGACTGTTGCCAAATATAAAATATATTTTTGGATAGATGGCAATCTTACCGATAACAATGTCGCAAATGCCACATTTAGCGGTTATATTGGAGCAAGCACAGAAACATTAACCGGTATAATTAATAATAGTTAAACATATAATTAATTATCACGAGTGATAGATAAAACACAAGCGTTTGTGTTTTTTTCTTTTTTTTGATATACTTTTAATAGAGGTATAAATATGAAATGGATAATCAGACTATTATTAATAATGTTTTTAATATTACTAATAATTAATTCTTATGTAGTATTAGTGACTAGCAGGAAAATAAAAGATGTTGATAAAATCAAAGATAATGACTATGATTGTATTATCGTTTTAGGTGCTGGTATCAAAAACAAACAACCAAGTCCTATGCTTGAAGATAGATTATTAACCGCCATAGCGTTATATAATAATGGCGTAGCTAAAAAAATATTGGTAAGTGGGGACCATGAATATACCGACTATGATGAAGTTAATGTTATGAAAAATTATTTAAAAGAAAATGGTATTCCCTCATCGGACATTTTTATGGATCATGCCGGCATATCGACATATGATAGTATCTATCGCGCAAGAAAAATATTTAAAGTCAATAAAGCAATCATTGTTACTCAAAAATATCACTTACATAGAGCCCTATATATTGCCCAAAACACCAACATGAAAGCAATTGGCGTATCCGCTACAAAAAGAAGATATTTTGGCCAATCAAAACGAAATGTTCGTGAATTTGCTGCTCGTATAAAAGATTTCTTCAAGTGTATGTTTAACAAAGAATCAGCCTATTTAGGTGAAGTAATTCCTATTAATAGCGATGGCGATAAAACAAACGATTAAAAACATGACAAAATCATGTTTTTTAATTATTAAAAAAGTTAACTATTTGTTAAAAAATATGTTATAATATATTGCAGTTTGGGAGTGGTAGTGTGAAAACGGATGATTTTAATTATGAATTACCTGAAGAATTAATTGCACAAACGCCATTAGCTAAAAGAGATGATTCTAGATTAATGGTTTTAAATCGCAAAACAGGTGAAATTAAACACGAAATATTTCACAATATTATTAATTATTTAAATAAAGGTGATGTCTTAGTATTAAATGATACCAAAGTAATGCCTGCTAGAATTATTGGTGAAAAAGAAGATACTGGAGCAATTATTGAATTGTTGTTATTAAAGAATATCAAAAATGATAAATGGGAAGTATTGGTAAAACCAGCTAAAAGAGTAAAAGTAGGAACTACTATCTCATTTGGAAATGGTATGTTAAAAGCTACATGCCAAAGTATTGGGGAAGAAGGCATTAGAGAAGTAGAATTTACATATGATGGTATCTTTTATGAAATTTTAGATAAACTAGGTAGTATGCCATTACCACCATATATTAAAGAAAAACTAGCTGATAAAGATCGCTATCAAACAGTCTATGCTAAACATATTGGTTCAGCCGCTGCGCCCACCGCCGGGCTTCATTTTACAAAAGAATTATTAAATGATATTGCTAACAAAGGAATTGAAATTTGTTATATAACATTGCACGTCGGTCTAGGAACATTTAGACCAGTCAATGTCGAAGATGTAACAACCCATAAAATGCACAGTGAATTTTATCAAATGACCAAAGAAGTAGCTGAAGTATTAAATAAAGCTAAAAAAGATGGTAGAAGGATTGTTTCAGTGGGGACAACTTCTACTAGAACATTAGAAACAATTATGACCAAGTATGGAACTTTTAAAGAAGTATCTGGCTGGACCGATATTTTTATCTATCCAGGATATGAATTTAAAGCTATCGATGCTCAAATTACTAATTTTCATTTACCAAAGTCAACACTAATTATGTTGGTATCTGCATTTGCTAGCAAAGAAATTATATTAAATGCTTACGGGGAAGCAGTAAGGCAAAAATATCGCTTTTTCTCCTTTGGAGATGCAATGTTTATTGAATAAAAGTGTCAAATTTGTGTCAAATTAACTAAAAGTTAACAAAAATAAAAGTAATCTGCAAATTTTTTTGGAATATCATTATTGGAGGGGAAAAATGAATATTACTAATGAAATGATAAATGAAATTAGAAATAAAGTCGATATTGTCGAAGTTATTTCGAAATATGTTCCCCTAACACAAAGAGGAAAAAACTATTTTGGTGTTTGCCCATTTCACGATGACCATTCGCCAAGTATGAGTGTTTCTAAAGAAAAACAAATCTTTACGTGCTTTTCCTGTGGCGCTACTGGTAATGTCTTTACTTTTATAAAAGATTATGAACATATTGACTTTTATGATGCCGTAAGATTATTAGGTAATCAAGTGGGATACAATCTAGGCAGTGCTAGGATAATTAAAAATAAAAATGCCGAAGCATATGAAATATATGAAGCAGCTTGCAAATTCTATCAAAACAATCTAAATAGTGCTTTAGGCAAAAATGCTCTAGAATATTTAACTAAAAGAAATATTGATAAAGAAACCATTAAAAAGTTTAAAATTGGTTTGTCTGTATCAAAAACATCTTTAACTGATTACCTATTAAGCACTGGTAAGAAATTAAAACAGTTAATTGATTTAGGATTAAGCAACGAAAATGGTACCGATGTGTTTGTCAATCGTATTATGTTTCCATTAAATGATTTAGAGGGAAACATTGTGGCCTTTTCTGGAAGAATTTATAATACAACCGATCCTAGTAAATATGTTAATACCAAAGAAACTATCATTTTTAAAAAAGGAACAATTTTATATAATTATCATAATGCCAAAGATCTTCTTAAAAAGAATGAATCAATTATCGTTATGGAAGGTTTTATGGATGTTATTAGATCAAACACTGTTGGTGTAACTAACTGTATTGCTACAATGGGCACAGCTTTAACAAAACAAAATGCCACATTACTAAAAAAGACGGCCAACAATATTATATTATGTTTCGATGGTGATAAAGCCGGTGAAGAAGCTACTACCAAAGCTATTAACATCTTTAAAGAAATTGATGTCGTTCCCAAAGTGGTTCGACTTGAAGAAGAACTTGACCCAGATGAATATGTCTTGAAATATGGAGCCGATAAATTCAAAAGTAAAATTAACAATCCTGAAAGTTCAATTGAATTCTTAATGGAGCAACATAAAAACAGCAAGAATTTAACTGATATTGAAGATATTACTAAATATATCAATGAATCATTAAATGATTTACTATCGATTGATGATCCGGTATTAATTGATTTAACAATTAATAAATTAGCAACTGAGTATAAAGTTGATATTGATGTCTTAAAAAGCAAATATGAAAAACTAAAAAAATTTCAAAAGCCTAAAAAAGAAGAATTAATTACTAAGCAAACAAAAAGAATAAGTCAACAAGAGGTAGCCTCACGCAATTTACTATTCTATATGTTAAAAGATGAAAAAATAATTGATAAAGTAGAAAAAGAAATATCTTTTTTTCCAAATAGTGAAATCAGAGATTTAGCTAACCAAATGATTTATTATTATCGTAAATTTGGTACATTAAAAATAGCGGATTTTATAAGTTATATTGCCAACAGCGAAAGTGAATTAAAACTATTTAATGAAATAGTTAATATGAATAAACCAGAAAGATATAATGATATTGAGATTAATGATTATATCAAAGTAATTAATGATTATCCAATTAAAATGAAAGAAAAAGAATTACAAGAAAAATTAAAAAATGAAAAAGATACCAAAAAACAAATTGAAATAGTAAACGAGCTTATGTCGTTAAAGGGAGTGAAACAATGATTGAAGAAATAAAAACATATGAAGATAGAAAGAAAGAACTAATTGCTCAAGGTAGCGAAGCTGGATATATAACATATGAACAATTAGCAACAGCCTTAAAAGGGCTAGACTTAGATAGTGACTCATTAGATGATTTATATAATAGTCTAATGGAGGCTAACATCCAAGTCGTTACCGATGAAGAATTAGCTGGCGATGACGATGGTGAAGATGATGGCGGCATTGAAAATATCCTTGATGATAGTGATTTAGCAAAAGAATTAACCATCAATGATCCCGTAAGAATGTATTTGAAGGAAATAGGTAAAATTAGTTTGTTAACCCTTGATGAAGAAATGGAACTTTCCGCTAGAATCGTTGCTGGTGATGAAGAAGCTAAAAACAAATTAGCTGAATCAAACTTAAGACTTGTTGTTTCTATTGCAAAAAGATATGTCGGAAGAGGTATGCTATTCCTAGATCTTATTCAAGAAGGAAATATTGGCCTAATGAAAGCGGTTGAAAAATTTGATGCTGGTAAAGGTTATAAATTTTCAACATATGCTACTTGGTGGATTAGACAAGCTATCACTAGAGCAATTGCCGATCAAGCAAGAACCATTCGTGTTCCAGTTCATATGGTTGAAACAATTAATCGTTTATCACGTTTCCAAAGACAATTGACGCTAGAATTAAATCGTGAACCAACCGAAGAAGAATTGGCTAAAAAGATGCACTTGTCACTAGATAAAGTTCGAGAAGTAATTAAAATTGCCCAAGAACCCGTATCATTGGAAACTCCAATCGGTGAAGAAGATGATTCTCATTTAGGTGATTTCGTAAAAGATGAAAGAACTATGTCTCCAGAAGAATACACAGTACATGAACTTTTAAAAGATGAAATATCAGATGTATTACTTACTTTAACTGAAAGAGAAGAACAAGTATTAAGATTAAGATTTGGTTTAGATGATGGTAGCAGTAAAACTCTTGAAGAAGTAGGCCAAATGTTTGGTGTAACTCGTGAAAGAATTAGACAAATTGAAGCTAAGGCCTTAAGAAAATTACGCCATCCATCAAGAAGTAGAAAACTAAAGGATTTCTTAAATGATTAAAATATCAAAAAGACTAGAAGCAATTTCTAGTCTTATTCCTATTAATTCAAATATCCTTGATATTGGTTGTGATCACGCCTTATTAGACATCCATCTTTATCAAAAGAAAATATCAAATAGAATTATTGTCTCTGACATTAATGAAAATGCTTTGAAAAATGCTAAAGATAATATCAAAAAAGCCAAATTAGAGAATAATATTGAAACTAGATTAGGGAATGGTTTAGATATCTTAAAGGAAAAAGATGATATCAACACTATTATCATTTCTGGAATGGGTGCGCATACTATTATTGGTATATTAAAAAATAATTCTGATAAATTAAAAAACATTGATACTATTATTCTTCAAAGTAATACTAAATTAGCCTTTTTAAGAAAAGAAATGACTAAATTGAATTACAAAATAGCTGATGAAATGATGATCGAAGATAGTAAAAAAATATATACCATTATTAAATTCATAAAGGGTAGAGCACATTATAATAAAAAGGAAATATACTTTGGGCCTATCTTACTTACAAAGCAAGATAAAATATTTAAACAATATTACAAACAGGAATTAGAAAAATTAAATATCTATTTAAATCTGTTACCAAAAAACCATCCCTTAGATAGATATAAAATAATGCAAGAAAAAAGACTATATCGAAACGTTATCGAATAGTCTTTTTTAATATCAAATGGTGACCCGTATGCGATTCGAACGCATGACCCTTTGATTAAAAGTCAAATGCTCTACCGGCTGAGCTAACGGATCATTTAATGGTTGCCTCGGCTAGACTCGAACTAGCGAATGCCACAGTCAAAGTGTGGTGCCTTACCGCTTGGCTACGAGGCAATAAACTTAATCTAACCAAAACAAAGTGGTGGAGGGACATGGATTTGAACCATGGAACCCGAAGGAACAGATTTACAGTCTGCCGCGTTTGACCACTTCGCTATCCC
>ONWZ01000156.1 GCA_900321645.1 uncultured Eubacteriales bacterium
GACCAAGGGCACGATGACCAGCAACGATTTCTACAATTGGATGGTAGAAGCGGAAAAGCTGCGCGACAAAGCTCTGAAAAAGCGCATAAGGGACGTTGATCTGGAAGAGTATGCGCGGAGGTTGAACGAGTGGTGAGGGGAAGGGGATTATCTTTGATTAATGAGGTGTAGATTTTGCACTCTGAATAAATGAAACAGACCGCAACTCTGATGAACTGCATAGTCACTCCAATGCCTGATCTGTTTTCATTTCAAAACTATTTCAATTAGATAATGTGATAATACATATTTTTGTTGTTAAATGCATTAACATAGAATTTTTTAATTTGTAAATAATTAGTTAAATAACATGTTGCTTAATGCTGTTTTTGTTTTTTAATATTGACAATCTTTTCTTTTTGTTATAGAATATTATTGTTACAATGTTATATAAGATATTATCTTAGCTTTGAATATTCGTTAAATACATCATGTTTTTTAAATATCAAAATATCAGCTTGTGAATTAATTTTTGTATTCTATGAATTGAGAAATGGTAAGGTGATCATATGGCTAACACTCCAGTGAATGTTACTCTGGGAGTTGAAGGAATTATCAAGGAAGCAAAAGAATTAAGTACTATTCAAGAAGTTGATAGAACGTCTTCTTTGGTTGTGAGAGCTATTCATGCTGCACTTACCCCATTGGAAAAATGGGTGCTTCAAGAAGAGTATAATCTCGCGGAAACAAAAAAACTTCTTGAGGAAAAACTAAATAATACTCCTGCCCAAAACATTATTACTCCTCCCCCATATGTTGCAGTACCAGCTTTGCGATCAATAGCGTACTGTATGGATGATGTCTTACTAAGAGATATGTATGCTGAACTATTGGCACATGCTATGAATAGTGAAACTGTAGAGAATGTTCATCCGACTTTTGTGGAAATAATCAAGCAAATGTCACCATTTGATGCGTTGGTTTTTAAAGAACTTACAAAAACATTAGTACAACCTTGTATTAGTATAAAATATATGAACAAGTCTACAAAAGCATCATTTCCTGTTCAAGATATTGTTGCTTTTGCAAATTTAGATGTGTTTCCTTTAGTGCCAACTCAAATTGCGTTAGAGAATCTAGAGAGACTTCGATTGATAGAAGTTAATAGAAATTCAAAATATAGTGATGTTGAAAAATACAATGATTTAAAGTATTGCGTAAAAAAGGTTGTAAATGCATTTATTCAAGATAATAAACAGACTTTTAATGAGAATGATTATCAAATTGTATATGGAGAATTTGTGATATTAATTAGGGGATTTGGTCAGTTTTTTGCAAGAGCTTGTTTAGGAGAAAATTTTAGTCATATAATTTAGTACTTTTTCTGATTTATTTAGGAGGCAGTACACTTGAATAATAATTTAGATCACAAAATAATTACTCCGCGGGTTGCTGAATTAGTTTCAAGTAATAATTTAGAAGATTTATCAACCGATACGGTTAGTTCTTGTGTCCAGGCAAAAATTAAAAGGAATAATATTTCAGAAACACGTTTAACCTGTTGTTGCTCATATGATAATTACATTATTTGTGCTGGTTTCTCTGGAGATTTAATTTTTGTAGATAAAGAAAGCTTATGTGTAATTCGTAGAGATAAAGTAGCAAATAGTATAATACGCTGTTTAAAACTTTTGCGTTACGAAATGGTTTTGATAATATCAACAGATGCTGGAGAAATAATACTTTACGATTTAAAACAAAATGAGAAACAATTTCTTGAATATTCAAGCACATCAATTTATAATATAGTTTTAAAAAATCATTTGAGTTTTATTACGAGTGAAAAAAATGGTGATATTTTTGAGTGGCAATATATTCCCAAAATAGGAATATTTCGTAATAATCGAATTTTTAATGCAGTTAATCCGGTATTTGCTATGGATATCATTGGAAATTACTTAATTGCAGTTAATTCGTTTGGAGAAAAATACGAATATAATTTTGTTAAGTCGAAGCTTAAGGATTCTAATTTATGTCATAGTAATGTGTTTTGCTTAAAGGGAAGTAAAGACAATGATATTTTCTATGGATTATCAAATGGAACAATTATTTTTGAAGAAACTGGATGTAATTTTGTCACACTTGTAGGACATCAGGATGCCGTTCGTGATTTAGTGTTTAGTGCAAACAATAAATGGATGTTTAGTGTTAGTAAAGACCGAACAGTTAGAGCGTGGTATAATGGTATTCCAAGAGTAATAACATGTGTTAGGGATTATTTGTACCAAATTATTATTGATGAATCCAATCAATGCTTGTACTATGTTGATGGACATGGGGATATAGGAAGTATCACCTTTTCTGAAGATATCGATTTGGCTGATAATTTTGATATTGTTAATTAATTGTTAAGGGAGAAGATGTTTATGCAATTTGTATATTTAAATAATTTTTATGAAAAAGAAGAATGTGCACTTAGAGAATGTGGAATTCCCTGTATAAGAATTAGCTATCCTTTTATAGAGGATATCAATATTCCTAAATGTACTACAGTTTTTCGCGGCCCAAAAATGACAACTGTAGAATACTCAAAATTGCTAAATAAATTAGAGAATACAAACTGTTCAGTACTTGTTGGAATAGGTGATTTTGAAAAAATATCTGATGCCATTGAATATTCTAGATGTTTTGGAATATATGCGCCAAAAGTTATCACTTTTGATGTTAAACAAAATGCTTCAGAGATTTCTAGTTTACTTAGTAATTCTGAATTAAAGTATCCTTTATTTGTAAGAAGTAATTTAGAAAGTGCTGCTAAATATGTTGGGGTATCGGCTTGTATTTTAGATTCTCCAGCAGTTAATGATATACAAACCGTACTAAAGCCTATTCATGAATATATTTCAGATGCTGATACAATTATTATGAAAGAGATTGTACCAGTAAAGAAAATAGATGGAAAAAATATTGAATATAGGGCAATCGTTATTAATGGAAAAATTGTTTGTTTTGATTATGAAGATTCTAGTGGGCTTCCAGAACCACTTTCGTTGTCTTGTTCATGGCAATTTATTGATTGTATTAAATTGGCTAATAAGAATGGATTGCATGGTGCGTATTTTGTTGATTTTGGAATTAATGAAGATGGTACCATTTTTGTTGTTGAATGCAAAAATATTATAAATGGAACTATAAAAAATATTACTAGCTTTGCTGAAGGATTGTCAAAGATGGTGAAAGATTAAGAATGAAAAATAAATGGATTATTGTATTATATATGTCTTGCGGTATTGCCATTAGTTATTTAGTTAGAGTTAATATTTCACACGCAGTTATTCCTATTGCAGAAGAATATTCTCTTAATGAAGTTCAGCAAGGCATGCTTTTATCAGCGTTTGCTTGGGGATATGTAGCGTTTATGTTCATTGGTGGGATATTAGTTGACAAATTCGGAGCACTAAAAATGTCGTTTAGATCTGCTGTCTTTTGGTCGATTTGTACAGCAGTATCATCTATTGGGATTTGTTGGCCAATGATCTTTTCTTCTGAATTATTGGCGGGTGCATCAGAAGCTCCAATATTCCCAGCAAATGCAAAGATTGTTAGGAATAATTTTGAGGAGAATGAAAGAGGTCGTGCTACGGCAATTTTCGATTCGGGTTCTTATGTTGGAACTGCATTAAGTGCTCCATTAATGACATTTCTAATTGTTTGTTCCTCTTGGAGATTTGCTTATATATCAATTGCACTGATTGGTGTTTTATGGGCTATTATTTGGAGATATATTTCAAAAAACCTATATGATACCAATGAAATTAATAGCAAAATAAAATTAAGTAAAAATATTGTTTTTTCGTGTATAAAAAATAGAAAGGTAATTGGGATAAGTTTAGGCTTTTTTTGTTATAATTACACTAAAAATTTTTATCTAACATGGTTTCCAAGTTATTTGGTTTCTGAAAAAGGTTTTTCAATGATTAATGTGGGGATATTTGGTATGCTACCTTCTATTGCCGCGGTTTTTGGTGGACTGATTGCTGGTACCATTACAGATAGGATGATTAGTAATGGCTATTCTAAAACCTTTTCAAGAAAACTTCCTTTATGTGTGGGTCTTGTATTATCTAGTTTAATCGTTTTTGCGGATTTTGTCGATTCTAGCTATTTGGTGGTTGCTTTATTATCTTTTTCTTTTGCAATGGCAATTGCTGCTTCTCCTAGTATATGGGCAATACCGGGGGATATTGCACCAGATCCTAATTTGGTAGGAACTATTGGGGGAATACAAAATACAGTTTCAAATATCGCAGGAATAGTAGCACCAATTATAACAGGATACATAATCTATTTAACAGGCGAATATAGATTTGCCTTATTGGTTTCAGGTATTATTTCTTGCGTTGGAGCTATTTCCTATTTATTTATCGTAGGAAAGTTGGAATCCATAAATATTTAGACTCATTGCATTTTTACTAGTTGCATTATTCGAAAATAGTTATATTAGAATAAAATTTTTATAAAAAGTATATATTTATGTTTTTGAAAACTAAAATAAGGATGTTTTATCCATGAAAAATGTAATGTTATTAATTGATTACGGCGGAGTATTGGGATATGATCATTTATTGGAACAAGAGGAAGCCTTGGCATATGCTGTTGGATTAACTCAAGCTGAGTTGAATAATAGAATAAGTGAAAAATCAGTCGTTGGTAAGGCGTTTAGAGAAAATAAAATAACAGAAGTTGAATTCTGGAAGATAGTTTCACAAGATGAGTCAATTGAAGAACCTTATGCAAAAGTTTTAACAAGGATGTGGATGGATACATATAAACTAAACCCCTTTATGATGAATTATTTACAAAAACTCAGAAAAAAAAATATAAAGGTAGGTATTCTTACAAACATTGATATTGGAAGAAGTGAATTATTAAAAAAAATATTGGATGTTGATAATAACTTAGATTATTATTTTCCATCATATATTTTTGGATTCTCAAAGGATACAACGCAATTATGGTATCTAGTTAATGAACAATTGGTCAATGATTGTGGTTATGATAATATAATTTATGTTGATGATAGGGCAGAACATGTATTATCAGCAGAAATAGTTGGTTGGACTGGAATTAGGTATTATAATCTCGACCAATTAGAAAAGCAATTAGATTTGTTATTTTAGAAATATTAGACGTATATGACATATATTAATTTGTAATTAATTTTGAATCTATTTTACTTAAACTTCCCACACCTAAAATGAGCCTAAAGCGCGAAATATAGGGCAAAAATGGGAAATCAATATCACGCAGCTTGAGCAA
>ONWZ01000122.1 GCA_900321645.1 uncultured Eubacteriales bacterium
TATAATTATGCTTATTATAGCAATTTTTTCTTATACTTTAAAACCGGGTAGGGAATTAAATAAATTTGAATCATTTATTAAAGATGTCATTACTAGTACTGAGAAGATTGCTTTTGCTCCCTTTAAATATGTTATTAATAAATTTGATGATTATAAAGAATTAGTGGATATTCGTAAAAAATATCAAGAATTACTACCTGAAGTTAAAAGAATTGAATCATTAAATGCTGAAAATATTGAACTACGTAAACAATTAAATGCGATGAAAGATGAATTAAATATTGATTATACGATCAATGATTATGAATTTTTAAATGCCACCGTCATCAGTCGAAATATTGGGGCTTGGTATAATCTTATTACCATTGATAAAGGATCTTATAATGGGGTCGATATTGATATGGTTGTTGTTAATAGCGATGGTTTAATTGGTAAAGTTGTCTCTGTAACTACTTTTACAAGTGATGTTAGATTACTGACAACTGGTGATATGGTTAATAAAATAAGTGTTACGATTAGTGATGGCGATAAGTCAGTTAATGGATTAATTAAAAATTATAATTATACGACTAGGTATTTGGAAGTAGAGGGGATTAGTAATACCCTACAAGTTGGAGTTGGCGAATATGTCTATACATCTGGCTTAGGTGGTATATTCCCTAGTGGAATATTAATTGGTAAGGTAAAAAATATCAGAACTGATGAATATGATTTAGCTAAAATAATTGATGTTGAACCGGTCGCTGATTTTGATGATATCAATTATGTAGCTATCTTAAAAAGAAAAGAGTTAAAGAAATGATTATTATAATTATCTATACGATTATCTCTTTTCTGTTAGATGCTTTAATTTCTAATTTTGTTGGCACCAATCTTGCTAATCCAAGTTACTTTATAACAATCTATTCCGTTATTGCTTTAGTTGTTAGCTATCATTTCTTTGATAATGACAATAAATATTTAAAGATTTTAATTATTCTAGGCATCTTATTTGATGTTGTCTATACCAATACTTTTTTATTAAATATCGTTTTGTTATTAATTATCTATTTTGTTATTAAATGGTTAAACATGTACATACCTAATAATCTATTTACCATTAATATAAAAACTTTACTAGCTATTGGTATTTATCATAGCTTATCATTTTTAATCTTATCATTTGCTAAATATGATCATTATACTTTTAAACTATTGCTAACAGTTTTATCAAGCAATATTATTATGACCATTATTTATACCACGATTAGCTATTTATTAATTAAAAAGTTATATTATAAAAAGTATTATAAAAAGATAAAATAAATTGACTAATTTATCTTTTTTTCTTATAATCTTAACTGAGTGAAGTGATCTTATGGAAAGAATAATCTTAATTAAATATGGAGAATTAACTACTAAAAAAGCTAATCGTAATTTGTTTATTAGTAAAATCTATGAACAAATGAAGGAACTTTTAAATAATTATGATGTTAAAATTACTAAAAATAGAGTTAGAATGTTTATCGAATGTCATGATAAAGATTTAGATGAAGTAGTAAATATTGTCAAAAATATTTTTGGTATTCATCGTATAGTAATTGCATATAAAGTTAAAACTGATATTGAGGAAATTGAAAAAAATGTTTTAAATATTGTCAAAAATACTGAGTTTAAGACTTTTAAAGTTGAAACTGATAGAGCTGACAAATCATTTCCAATAGCTAGTATGGACTTTTCAAAACAAATAGGGGCATTAATTTTAAAAAACATTCCTAATATTAAAGTGGATGTTCATAATCCTGAATATTTATTAAAAATTGAAATTAGGAAAGACTATACGTATATTTATAGTAAAGAAATTGCTGGTTTAGGAGGATATCCGGTTGGAATTGCTGGCAAAGGATTACTAATGCTATCAGGTGGAATAGATTCACCAGTAGCTGGTTATATGGCGATGAAAAGAGGTATTAAATTAGAGTGTATCTATTTCGAATCTCCTCCCCATACTAGTCCAGCTGCTAAAGAAAAAGTTAAAAAGTTAGTATCCATTTTAAGTACTTATCAAGCTAGTATTAAATTGCATGTTATTAATTTCACGGAAATTCAAGAAGCTATTTATAAATATATGAATCATGAATATATGATTACCATTATGCGAAGAATGATGTATCGAATTAGCGAAAAAGTAATGCATGAAAGAAACTCTCTAGTTTTAATAAATGGTGAATCAGTTGGTCAAGTAGCTAGTCAAACATTAACTAGTATGGGGGTTATTAATAGTGTTACCAATGTACCCGTCATTAGACCTGTTGCATGTCTTGATAAATTGGAAATAATTGACATTGCTAAAAGAATTGGGACTTATGAAACATCCATTTTACCATATGAAGATTGTTGCACAATCTTTTTGCCCAAGCATCCGGTCATTAATCCGAAACTTGATAAAGCAATCGCTTATGAAGAAATAATTGACTATGAAACATTAATTGATCATGCTGTTAAAAATAGAGAAACAATTACGATTGAATTAAATCAAAAACCATTTGATTTGTAAAAATTACCAACTAAAATAAAGTATTAAATTGTTAATATTTCACAACCTATTATTGTAGGAGGTGAATATAATGAATAATAGTTCAAATACAAAAAAACTAGTTGTTCCAGGAGCAAAA
>ONWZ01000118.1 GCA_900321645.1 uncultured Eubacteriales bacterium
CACCCTCAATATATATTATATCATACTTCTATTTTCTTTCCTTAAAAAGAAAAAAAGTATACATTAAATGTACACTAATTATATTTATTATTACCGGTCATTACACAAAGAATATTGATGATAAAATCTAACTCGTTATTATTCAAGTATTCACAATACTGACTAATCTTCTTAATCTTCTTTTCTTTCGATAATGTTCCTGCTTTACCTTCCAAATTAATTCCTAACAAAGTATCAATACTGATATTGAATTCTTCAGCTAATCTTGATAATACTTCAGCTGTTGGTAAAGATTTATTTGTTTCAATTCTTGATAAATTGTTTCGATTAATTTTTAAGATTTTAGCCATTTCTTCTTGACTAATATTATTGTTATATCGAATATTTTTAATTTTAGTTCCTAAATCCACATATATCACCTACAAGTTAATTATAATCTAATAGCATACATTATCTTAATTTGTTCTCTAAATCTTACCAGCATTGGTAAAATTATTACCAAAAAAAGATTATAATTATTATATTAAAAAGATTGAAAAATATCTTCATTTGTTATATACTTAATACAAATATATAAAATTATTCCTATAAAGATTGAAAGAGGTTTATATATGAAGAGTAGTAGATTATTAAAAGTTTTTGAAGATTATATTAAAAAGATAGATATGAATAGTGCTTATGCCAAAGCAAAGTATTTTCACTCATTAAAATCAATGGATCTAGCTAGAAATATTGCTAGTGAATTAGGTATTTTTGATGAAGATGAAATAGTTGTTATTGAATTAATTGCCTTATTTCATGACATCGGTAATTTTAATGAAAAAGATCATAATTATTTAGATAATAATGATGAAGATAGTACGATGCGTTCAATCAATATTTTATTTGATGAAGGACTAATTAGAAAAATAACTGAAGAAACAAAATATGATAACTTAATAAAATTGGCAATCTTTTGCCATAATAAAGATGGACTTCCTAAGAATATTGATGAAAAAACTGTTTGTATTTGTAATATTATGAAAGATGTTTATCGTATCGAAGAATTACATATGGCTATTAACTATCCATTTATTGATAATCGTATCGATGAATATCCAACTAGTTTAGTATATGATGAATTTAAACAATTTCAAGAAGTTGATGCCAAGATGTCTGATAATAATGCCGATAATATTCTAATTGTTTTATCTCATCTATTTGGCTTAAATTATAAAATTAGTTATGCTTTGGTCGATGAAAAAGGATATATTGAGAAAATTATTGATTCTCTAGTAGTTGATGACAAAAAAATTGAAAAATTTTTCACCCAAATTGAAACTGTCTTGAAGAATTATTTGAAAAAGAAAATAAATTAACTTGCAAAAAATAAATAAAGTGCTATAATACATACATGTTTTAAAAACGAGGACCAAGAGGAGTAAAATATATTTAATATTAAGAGAGTCAGTGTATGGTGCAAACTGATTATTAAATTATTTGAAGGTAGCTTGCGAGTTGTATATCTGAAGATAGTAAGATATAACGTTAACTGCGTTAAAGTATCAAGTGATAGCTAAGTCTATAAGAAAGGTGGTACCGCGATGAATCGTCCTTTCATTATAGACTTTTTCTTTTGATAGAAAGGGATTGATATTATGAATTATTTCGATGAGTATACCCAATCATATGATATGACTGTACCAGAAATCGAATATAAATACCATCATAGTTACCGGGTTATGGACAATATGGTTGTCATTGCCAAAAGTTTAAATTTACCAGTTAAAGATATTGAACTTGCTAAATGTATTGGTTTACTGCATGATATTGGAAGATTTGAACAATTTACCAAATATCATACATTTAAAGATAATGAAATGGATCATGGCGATTATGGCGAAAAAATGCTAAGAGAAAATAATGCCTTATCTCATTTCAATATTGATAAAGAAGATTATGAAGTTGTTTATACAGCCATTAGAAATCATAATAAGTTTCGAATTGAAGACAACCTATCAAAAAGAGGATTACTATTTTCTAAAATGATCAGAGATGCCGATAAATTAGATGTTTTATATGCTTTAGGTAATCCGAATATAAAATGGATTGTCAAGGAAGATGCTGGGACTATTAGTTGTCGTGTGAAAAATGCTTTCTTTGATAATAGACAAGCTAAGTCAAATGGAGAAGAAAATAAGAATGAAGATTTAGTTAACTTGTTTGCGCTTGCCTATGATATATATTTTAATGTGAGCTACGATATTATTAAAAATGAACAGTATTATCTAAAAATATATCAAAGATTACACAATCAAGAATTATTTAAACCATATTTTGAACATATCACAAAATATATTGATGAAAGGATGAAATAATATGTTAGATAAAAAATATAACCATGAATTAGTAGAACAAAATAAATATGAAAAATGGTTACAAAAAGATTATTTTAAATGCGATGAAAATTCAAGCAAAAAGCCTTATTGCATTGTTTTGCCTCCACCAAATGTAACAGGTGTATTACACTTAGGACATGCTTGGGATGTAACATTACAAGATATTATTATTAGATATAAAAAGATGGAAGGGTATGATACTTTTTGGTTACCCGGAATGGACCATGCAGCAATTGCAACTGAGGCTAAAGTTGTTAAAAGATTAAAAGATCAAGGAATCGATAAATATGAATATGGCCGTGAAAAATTTTTACAAGCATGTTGGGATTGGACTCACGAACATGGCGATATTATTAGAAAGCAATGGGCTAAATTAGGAATTGCCTTAGACTATACAAAAGAAAGATTTACCTTAGATGAAGGCTTATCTAAAGCCGTTAGAAAGGTATTTGTAGATTACTATAATGAAGGATTAATCTATCGTGGCGAAAAGATTATTAACTGGGATCCTGTAGCCAAGACGGCTTTATCCAATGAAGAAGTTATTTATGGTGAAGAAAAGAGTGCTTTCTACCACATTAAATATATGTTAGAGGGCTCTAGTGATAAATATATTGATGTAGCTACGACAAGACCGGAAACATTATTTGGTGATACGGCCGTAGCTGTCAATGAATTAGATGATAGATATACTGATTTTGTCGGTAAAAATGTTATCTTACCACTAGTAAATAAACCAATCCCCGTTATTACTGATGAACATGCGGATATGACTAAGGGAACAGGTGCGGTTAAAATAACGCCTGCGCATGATCCAAATGACTTTGAAGTAGGTCTTCGCCATAACTTAGAACGTGTAGTCATCATGAATGATGATGCGACGATGAATGAACTTACTGGCAAGTACAATGGAATGACTAGGGAAGAATGTCGTGAAGCTGTTGTTAAAGATCTTGAAGAACTAGGTTTATTAATGAAAATTGAACCAATTACCCATGAAGTAGGACACTCTGAAAGAACCGGTGTTATGGTTGAACCTATGATTAAAAAGCAATGGTTTGTTAAGATGCGCCCTCTTGCTGATACAGTACTTGAAACTCAAAAGAAAAAAGATGAAAAAGTTAACTTTGTTCCAACAAGATATGAAAAGACGATGAATCACTGGATGGAAATTACTTATGACTGGTGTATTTCTAGACAATTATGGTGGGGTCATCGTATTCCAGCATGGTATAAAGGTGACGAAATCTACGTTAGTATGGAAGCACCAAAAGAAAAAGGCTGGGTTCAAGACACCGATGTACTAGACACTTGGTTTTCTAGTGCTTTGTGGCCATTTGCCACTTTAGGATGGCCCGATAATACCAAATTACTTGAAAGATATTATCCAAATCAATGCTTAGTAACTGGTTATGATATCATTCCATTCTGGGTATGTCGCATGACTTTCCAAGGTGAAAAATTATTAAGTAAGCGTCCATTCGAAGATTGTCTAATCCATGGCTTAATTAGAGATAAACAAGGCCGTAAATTTTCTAAATCATTAGGTAATGGTATCGATCCATTCGATATGGTCAATCTATATGGAGCTGATGCCTTAAGATACTATCTTGCTACCGATGTTGCACCAGGCACTGACATGCGCTTTGATGAAGAAAAAATTAAAGCTACTTGGAATTTCATTAATAAGATTTGGAATGCTTCAAGATTTGTATTATCAAATATTGAAGACTTAAAAGAAATTAAATTAGCTAAATTAAAACCAGAAGACAAATGGATACTAACTAAATTTGAACATACCGTTCATGATACTAAAAAATTTATGGACAAATATGAATTCAATAATGCTGGCAGTATAATCTATGATTTCGCTTGGAATTATTTCTGCGACTATTATATTGAAATGGCTAAGTATTCATTAAATGAAGAAAGCACTAAATCAACATTATGCTTTGTCTTAACGGGTATTTTAAAATTATTGCAACCGTTTATGCCATATGTAACAGATGAAATTTATGATATGTTACCAGTTAAAGATGCCGAAGATATTATGATTGCCGATTATCCTAAATATGATAAGAAATTAATTTTTGAAGCTGAAGAAAAAGCTGTTGATGATTCAGTCGAATTCATTAAAACATTTAGAAATATTAAGGCCGAGAATAATATTACTAAAGAAATGAAGGTAATGTTTGATACGGAAGATGATAATGACTTAATCGTTAAAATGTTGAAACTAGACGAGCATCTAGTCAAAAAACCACTAGGTATCAAAGCATATAAGGTATTTTCAAATAGGGTAAAAGCGACTATCTTCTTTGAAAAAGTTGAGACTGAAGCTGATAAATTAGCGAAAGATGCCACAATTAAAATCTTAACTGAATCGATTGCTAGAAGAGAAAAACTGTTAGCAAATGAGAATTATGTTAATAAAGCACCCGCTGAGATAGTTGAATTAGATCGTCAAAAATTAGCTGAAGAAAAACAAAAATTAGCTGAATTATTAAAATAGAGATACGTTGTATCTCTTTTTAGTAAATTAAATGTAAAATCAAAGAATAATATTTATTTTAAAAAAGACCTATGTTATATTAAAAATAGGTGATAGTATGAATAGTTTCCTGAAAGAATTAGAGAAAAACTATGATTTGTTTTTGATCGTAGATGGTATAATTATTGATCATTTTAAATTTCCTAATGACATTAATCGAACGTTTCGTAACTTATTAGCAAGATCAAATCCCCAATATTTTAAGAGATGCCAGGAAATGAACCGTGACAGTGAAAAATTCAGTTGTATTGAACTAAATAAAGATGCAAGTGGAAAATGCTATTTGTGTGTATATGGCAATGATAATCATACCGTTCTAATTATTCGTCAAGATGATTCTCGTTATGAAGATTATCGTGGCATTGCCGCCAAAAAAATAACCGAAACCGAATTCATTAATGAACTGGATTATGTAGAGCGTCGGAGACTAGCTAGTGCTAATATTCCGAGTAGATTTATTCGTGATGAAGCCTTACCAATTGATATATGTAGTGAAATGAATATTCCATTACTAATCAGTTATTATCGATATATTAATGATTACATAAATCCTGTTGAAATATTTGAAGAACCTGAAAATACAGTTGGTCCTGCTCAAAAACCTAATCCTACTTTACCAAGAAAGAATCCAATTATCGATTTAGATGAACGTCAAATTGAATTGTTAAAACGAGATCCTAAAAAAATTATTAGACTTGAAGGTAATCGTAGTGGTTCAAAACTAAATGCCTATATTTATGAAAGATTTGGTTATGTTTTAGCAGTCGTTGAACCAGAATCCGGAATCGAATATCAATATGATTTAAATCTCGGCAATATCGATTATCGTGATGATGAATTAGTGAGAAGAATGCTTAAAGCAGCTCTTTCGGCCAAAGAAGAAATTATTATGATGGATGATGCCATAATGCGTAAAAATCATACGACTATGGATAAATTCAA